>VGZQ01000034.1 GCA_016872535.1 Rhodospirillales bacterium
GATCCCGCCCAGCGCCGCAAGGCGGAGTTCTACCTGCGCCTGATCGCGGACGCGCTCGCGCCGACCAATTTTCCCTCCACGAACCCGAAGGTGCAACGCGCGATCGCGGCCGAAAAGGGCGCGAATCTGGTTCGCGGCCTCGACCATTTCCTCGGCGATCTGGAAAAGGGCGAAGGGCGGCTTCGGATTTCGATGACCGACACCGCGGCGTTTCGCCTCGGCGAGAACATCGCGGCGACACCGGGCAAGGTGGTGGCACGCAACGACCTGATGGAACTGATCCAATACGAGCCGTTGACCGCCGACGTCGCCAAACGCCCGCTCCTGGTGGTGCCGCCGTGGATCAACAAGTACTACGTGCTTGATCTGCAGCCGAAGAATTCGTTTCTGCGCTGGACGGTGGAGCAGGGTCAGACGGTGTTCGTCATATCCTGGGTCAACCCCGACGCGTCGCTCGCCCACAAGAGTTTCGACGATTACCTGCGCGAGGGCCCGCTCGCGGCCATGGACGCGATCGCCAAGGCGACCGGGGAAAAAGACGTCAACCTTGTCGGCTATTGCATTGGCGGCACCCTCGCGGCGTCGACCGCGGCGTGGTTGGCGGCGAAGAAAGATCGCCGGCTTGCCTCGCTGACGCTGCTCACCACCATGCTCGATTTTACCGACGCGGGCGAACTCGCCGTCTTCATCGACGAGGATCAACTCGCTCGGCTCGACGCGCACATGGACCGCAAGGGCTATCTCGACGGCCATCAAATGGCGCGGGTGTTCAATCTGATGCGCGACAACGACCTGATATGGTCTTTCGTAATCAACAATTATTTCTTGGGGCGCGAACCGCCGCCGTTCGACTTGCTCTATTGGAACGCCGACAGCACCCGCATGCCGGCGATGATGCACAAGTTCTATCTGCGCAAGATGTACCTGGAGAACAAACTGATCGAGCCCGGCGCATTGACGTTGGCGGGTGTTCCGCTCGATCTCGGCCGCATCCAAATTCCGACTTACGTGCTGGCGACGCGCGAAGACCACATCGCGCCGTGGAAGTCTGTTTACGCCGCGACTCGCGTGCTGGGCGGCCCGGTCCGCTTCGCGCTTGCCGCATCCGGCCATATCGCCGGGGTCATCAATCCGCCAGCCGCGAACAAGTACGGCTTCTGGCTGAACACGCAGACGCCGAAAACCCCCGAAGCCTGGCTCGCGGGCGCGACCGCGCACGACGGCTCGTGGTGGACCGATTGGATGCGCTGGCTCGGCGAGTTCGCGGACGGCCGCCACCCCGCGCGCATTCCGGGCAAGGACGGGCTCGAGGCCCTCGGGCCGGCGCCCGGCGACTACGTCAAGACGCGGGCCTGAGGCCGGCGCAATGCAATCCCCGCGCGATCGCGACGAGGCGATGGAACTTGTAGCCGCGATCGGCCGCGATTTCGCCTCGACGCTCGACATTGACCAAACGCTCGGCGCCGCGCTGCGTCGCATCGCCAGCCACGTCGAGGCCGAGGCCGGCGCGCTTTTCATGCTCGATCCGAGCGGGACGAAATTGCGCTGCCATGCCTCGGTCGGGCCGGTCGATATCGTCGGGCTGACCATCGCCGCCGACCAGGGCATTGCCGGCCGCGCGGTCAGCTGCAACGCCTGCGAAATCGTCCGCGACGTCAGCCGCGATCCCCAGTTCAATCGTTCGGTCGACGCGAAGACCGGGTTCACCACGCGCTCGATCCTATGTGCGCCGCTCAGCGTCAAGGACGAGCGCATCGGCGCGATCCAGCTCGTCAACAAGCGCGGCGGTGACGGCCTGTTCGACGACGACGATTTGCACCTACTCGAGGCGCTGGCATCCTCAGCCGCGCTCGCCATCCTGAATGCGCGCATGGCGGCCGAACTGGTCGAACAGGAGCGCGTCCGGCGCGAACTCGAGCTGGCCGCCGAAATTCAACGTTCGCTGTTGCCCGAGGCGCCGGCCGATGACTTTCCGGTTCACGGAATCAATCATCCCGCTCGCACCGTTTCGGGCGACTTCTACGATTTCTTTCCGCTGCCCGACGGGCGCATCTGCTTCGCCCTCGGCGACGTGTCCGGCAAGGGGATCAACGCCGCGCTTTTGATGGCCAAGGCGGCAAGTCTGTTCCGCTGCCTCGGCAAAACCATTCATCAGCCGGGCCGGTTGCTGGCCCGGATCAACGCCGAAATCGCCGAAACCGCGACGCTAGGCATGTTCATCACCATGATCGTCGGCATCTACGATCCGCGCACCGGATTGGTCCGGTTCAGCAACGCCGGGCACGAGCCGCTCCAACTCCATTCGCCCGACGGAACGTTCGTCGAATTCGCGGCGGAAATGCCCCCGGTCGGCGTCGTTCCCGGCGAGCCGGACGAGTCGTTCCCCGAGGTCGCGGTTCCGCTCGGCGGAGGGGCGCTGTATGCGTTCACTGACGGTGTGACCGAGGGCTACGTCGATTCCGGCCGAGAACTCGGCCTCGACGGCTTGAAGGCGATGTTGACCCGCGCACCGTCCGAATCCGTCCAACGGCGGATTTCACGGGTGGCGGAGTCCCTGACCGGTTCGCAGGCGGTCCTGCGCGACGACGTTACCCTGCTGGCCGTCGACGACCGCGTCGCCGCCGCCCGACGCGCCGACCGGTCTTCGCCCGCGTCGGCGGAACTTGATGCCGAGGCCATCACGGTCCTGAGTCTGCGAACCCCGGCGGTGGCCGACCGGCTGCGTCTGATACGGGCGGTGGTCGGCGAGGCCAGTCGCTTGGCGGGCTGTTCCGACGGCGTCGCCAAGGACGTGACGCTGGCCGTCGACGAAGCCTGTCAAAACATCATTCGCCACGCCTACAAAGACATCCCCGACGGCGAGATCGTCGTTGAAATCATCCGCGATGGTAAAAAATTAATCTTATTTCTCAAAGACTTCGCGCCCACGATCGATCCCAACACCGTTCGTCCGAGAAATCTTGAAGATATTCGGCCGGGCGGGCTTGGCACCCATCTAATACGGGAGATAATGGACGAGGTCGCATTTCTGGACCCGCCGTCGAACGGGGGCAACGTGCTGCGACTGGCGAAGCGGATTGCTTGAGGGAAGAGGAGGATCGGATGAAGCACCGTGTGACGGAGAACGACGGGACGCTCGTCGTCGCCTTCGAAGGCGACGTCGACCTCAAGACGTCACCGGAAGCGCGCAAGGTGCTGCTTGAGACCGTTGCCCGCCACCTGCCGATAATTGTCGACCTCTCGGGCGTGCAGTACATCGACAGTTCCGGCGTCGCTTCGTTGATCGAGGCCTATCAAAAGGCGCGCAAGACCGGCCAGAAATTTGCCTTGGCGGCGGTAAGCGATAGCGCGTTGCGCGTTCTCAACCTCGCGCGCATGGACAAGGTCTTCACCATTTGCCCGAGCGTGGCCGACGGCCTCGCCAAGGTTCGTTGATCTTTCGCATGCCCGGCGATTCCGCCACGTCGTCGTTCGCCACCCGGGTCGAGAAAATCGGCCGCTCGGTCGTCACCGCGATCGAGGAAGTCGGCACCGCCGGGTCGCTGGTGGTCGAAAGCCTCTATTGGCTGGTGATGGGTCGCCGGCTGCGCCAGCCGGTCCGGCTGCCGTCGATCTTCCAGCAGATGATGGAGATCGGTATCCAGGCGATTCCGATCATCGGGCTGATGGCGGCAACCATCGGCATCATGCTGGCGATCCAGGGGATCCATACGCTCCGCATTTTCGGCGCGGAAACGCGCGTGACCATCGGCATCGCGCTCTCGATGACCCGCGAATTCGCGCCGCTGATCACCGGCATCCTGGTCGCCGGGCGATCCGGCTCGGCGCTCGCCGCGCGCATCGGCACCATGAAGATCAACCAGGAAATCGACGCTCTCTACGTCATGGGCATCAACCCGGTTCGTTTCCTGGTGGTGCCGGCGCTGCTCGGCACCGTAGTCATGGTGCCGTGCCTGACTTTCTTCAGCGACGTGGTCGGCTTGTTCGCCGCCGGCCTCTACGTCAACGCCGAACTCGGCATATCCCTGGCCGGGTATTTTGACGAGGTGAAGGAGATACTGTCGACCGATGACTTGATGCACGGGCTCGCGAAAAGCGCGTTGTTTGCCGTTTTGATCGCGGTCATCGGCGTGGTCAACGGCGCGGCGGTGACCGGCGGCGCCGAGGGAGTCGGACGGGTGACGACCCGCGCCGTGGTTCAGTCCATTTCCGCGATCGTGGTCACCGACATGGTGTTCGCTTTCGTCGTGACCCGTTGACGCCGCGCCCCGCCATGAACCCGAACATCAATACCGACGTCAAGCTGATCGAGGTCGACAACCTCGTGACCCACTACGGCAAGCGCATGATCCTCAAGGGCGTCAGCATGGACGTGCGCGAGGGCGAGATCATGGCCATCATGGGCGGCTCCGGCTCGGGCAAAAGCACCTTGTTGCGCCACCTGATGGCGCTCGAACGGCAGACCTCGGGCTTAATCCGCATTCTGGGGGAAGACGTTGCCCAACTCGGCCCGCGCGAGCTGGTGGAGTTGCGCAAGAAGACCGGCGTCGCCTTCCAAGGGGGCGCCCTGTTCAGTTCCATGACCGTCGGCGAGAACATTATGCTGCCGCTCTACGAGCACACCGACCTCGATCGCAAGACCATGGAAATCATGGCGCGCATGAAGCTCGAAGTCGTCAACCTGGCCGGATTCGAGAACCTGATGCCGTCCGAACTGTCGGGCGGCATGATCAAGCGCGCGGCAATGGCGCGCGCCATCGTCATGGACCCGAAGATCCTGTTCTGCGACGAACCCTCGGCCGGGCTCGATCCGGTGGTTTCCTCGGCGCTCGACGATCTGATCCTGCGTCTGCGCGATGCCATGCGCATGAGCGTGGTGGTCGTGACTCACGAGCTGGAAAGCGTATTTAAGATCGCCGACCGCGTCACCGTGCTCGACCAAGGCAAGATTTTGTTTATCGGCACGGTCGCGGAGCTGCGGGCACATCCGAGCGAGCGCATCCAGAACCTGCTCAACCGCCGGCCCGAGGACGCGGACCTCGACGTCGACGCCTATCTCACCCGCCTGACCGGCGAATCCGCCACCGGGACAGCCACCTTATGAAAGCAAGCCGTATCAACTACTTCGCGGTCGGGTTGTTCGTGATCGCCTCGATCGTCGGTCTGGTGGTGGCGATCGCTGTGCTCAGCGGGCGAACGGGCGCGACCGATCCCTATTATGCAATCTACCGCAACGTCACCGGCGTCAAGTTCGGAACCCAAGTGATGTACGAAGGCTATCCCATCGGTCAGGTCGAAACCGTGACCCCGGTTCCCGAGGCCGGCCGCATGACCTTTCGCGTCGATTTCGCCGTCCGCCAGGGCTGGCGCATTCCCGAGGACAGCGTCGCGACCATCGCCGCGCCGGGCTTGCTTGCGGCCATCACCATCAGCATCCAGGCGGGCCAATCGGCGAACGCGCTCAAGCCCGGCGGCCAGGTCAAAAGCCAGGAAGCGGCCAACATCATGGCGGTGGTGTCGTCGGTGGCGGGCGATCTCGGCCAGCTCGCCGAACAGAGCGTCAAGCCGCTGCTCGCCAACCTCAATCAAGTGACGACCGAAGTGCTTGCGATCCTCGAAAAGGACGGCAAGGGTCTGGTGCGCAACGCCGCCGCCATGATCGAGGATATCAACGCACGGGTTCCGGTCATCGCCGGCAACATTCAGGATTTCACCGACCGGATGAAAAAGAACAGCGAAGAAATCAGCGCGCTGCTCTCGCCCGAGAACCGCGAAAAGCTCGAGCGTACCATCGTCAACCTCGACAAGGCGGCTCATGAACTGGACCAGCTCGCCGCGCTCTCGCGCGGGTTGGTCGCCGACAATCGCGCCGACGTGCGCTACGTGATCGAATCGATCACGCGCCACGTCGATTCGATCAATCAAAACCTGGAGGGCGCGGCGCGCAACATGTTCGAATTCAGCCGCCAGATCCGACAGAATCCGGGCCTGTTGATGGGCGGTACGCCGCCCAAGGACACGGCGCCCGCGCGCTGAGGAGCGATTCCCGATGACATCCATCTTCCGACCGGCGCTGTTGTTGGCCTTCGCGCTCGCGGCCTGCGCCCAACCCGAGGTTCCGGCCGACAGCTATTATCGGCTTCAGGCGGCACCGCCGGCGCCGAGGGCGACACCGCTCCTCAAGGGTACGATCGAGGTCAACCGCTTCAGCGCCGACGGCCTCGTCGCCGGGCGGCCGATCGTCTACACCGAGCCCGACCAGCCGCACCGGGTGCGGGAATACAACTACCATTTTTGGATCGAGCCGCCGCCGGTTCTTCTGCGCGACCAACTGGTCGCCTTTCTGCGCGCCGGACGCATCGCCGACATGGTAACGACGCCGGAGGTGCGCGCCTCGGCCAATTACGTGCTGACCGGGCGGATCATTCGCCTCGAAAAGGTCGAGGGCACGAGCCCGCAAGGCGTGCTGGAAGTCGAGCTTGCGGTGCGCCGCGCCGACGGCCGCCTCGTCCTGCTCGAGGTCTACAAGGCAAGTGTTGCCGCCGACAACAATTCGGTCGAGGCGGCGGTGCGGGCGCTCAACAAGGCGCTCGATGCGGCCTACGCCCAGTTCGTCGCCGATCTCGCGCGCAAGTGAACGCCCGGCGTCCTACCATTCCCGATTCCGGAAAGATCGTTCGTCTGACCATCGAAGGTCTGGGCGGCCTCGGCGACGGCATCGGGCGCCGTGAAGGCGTGCCGGTCTACGTGCCGCTCACGGCACCCGGCGACGTGGCCGACGTGCTGATCGGTAGCCCTCGTGGCGACGGGGTCGCGGGACGCCTGATGACGTTGGTCAAACCGGGCGCGGATCGCCGGCTTCCGCCGTGCCCCCATTACGGCGAATGCGGCGGCTGCGCGGTTCAGCACTTGGTCCCCGAAGCCTACGCCCGCTGGAAAGGCGGCCTCGTCGGCGACGCGCTCGCGCGCCAGGGAGTGACGGCCAAGATCGATCCAATGCTATCGCCGGCACCCGACGATCCGGCCGCGCTTCGCCGCCGCGCGACATTCGCCGCCGAAGCGCGCGAGGGCGCGGTCGCGACCGGATTCAACGCTCGCGCCACGCGGCGCATTGTTCCGATTGCGAACTGCCTGCTGTTGACGGAAAGGCTCAACCGGCTTCTACCGGCGTTGCCGGAGTTGATGGGCGCGTTTCTGGCGGCGGGCGAGCGCGGCCAGGCCGCGGCGACCGACGTGGACGGCGCGCTCGACGTGTTAGCGGTCGCCGCGCGCGAGCCGGGCGCACGCGCGCGTGCGCGCATCGCCGACTTGGCCACCCGCCACGGCGTGGCGCGCGTTTCCTGGCGTGACGCCGATTCCGGCGCCCCTCCCGAAACCGTGGTCCAGCGTGCCCCCTGCCGGTTCATCCTCGGCGGCGCGGAGATGGAATTTCCCCCGGGCGGCTTTCTCCAGCCGAGCGCCTGGGGCGAGATGACCCTGCAACGGCTGGTGGTCGAAGGTATGGGGCGCGCGCGTCGCGTCGCCGATCTCTTCGCCGGGATCGGCACGTTTTCGCTGCCGTTGGCCTTGGACCCCGACAATATGCGCCGGAAGGTCGCCGCATTCGAGCGCGAGCCGGGACTCGCCGAAGCGCTGCGCCGAGGCGCTAACCGCGCCTGTCTCGCCGGCCGGCTCTCGGTCACGGGCCGCGACCTCGATCGCCGCCCGCTGCTTGCGGACGAACTCGGCGATTTTGATGCGGTCGTGCTCGATCCGCCCCGCACCGGGGCCAAGGCGCAATGCCAGATCCTCGCTCGCGTCCGAGGCCTGCGTCGCCTCGTGATGGTGTCGTGCAACCCCGCCACTTTTGCGCGCGACGCCCGAATTTTGGCGGACGGCAGCTGGACGCTCGAGCGGGCGACGCCGGTCGATCAGTTCCTCTATTCCGCGCATCTGGAGCTGGTGGCGATTTTTTCCAGACTCAATTGATCGCCGGAGCGGGTTCCGCCAGATGGCGGAACAGGCCGGGATCGCGGATAACCAGGACGCGGTGTTCAAACGCGATCAGGCCCTGGCGCCGCCACCGGCCGAGCTGTTTGTTGACGCTTTCGCGCGACATGCCGATCAACTGGCCGAGATCGCGCTGGCTGAGCCGACATTCGATCCGGAGGCCCTCTGGCGACGACCGGCCGTGATGATCGGCAAGCTGCAGCAGGCTGCGCGCGAGCCGGGGCGCGAGGCCGAGCGCCGAATCCTCCACCTTCTGGCCGGTGCGCCGGAGGCGCGCGCACAACGTCGTCATCAGCCGGATGGCGATGTCGGGATGGCCGGCGAGAAAAGGAATGAAGTCGCGCCGGTCGATGAACAGGATTTCGCACGCGTCGAGGGCGGTGGCATCGACCGAGCGCGCTTGGCCGTCGAGCAGCGCGATCTCGCCGAAAATTTCGCCGGGCTTGACGATGCCGAAGGCAAGCTCGCGCCCGCTCGCGGCGCGGGCCCCCAGTTTCACATGCCCGGCCAGCACCGCCATCATGCCGTTGCCGTAGTCGCCCTTGCGCCAGACCACCTCGCGCGCGGCGTAGCGGGTGACGCGGGCGAGCGCGAGCACCTTGTCGAGTTCGCCCGCCGTCAGGTTCGCGAACAGGAAATTGCGGGCGATCAGGGCGCGCCGGGATTCCCAACTGCCGTGTTGCACCGCGTTCTCCTCCGCCTTTCGCACCCGCACAACGGGCGCCGGTCAATACCTTGAAAAACCTGGTTCCGGCCGACGCCAACGGAACGACGCTATTTTAGCGGAATTTCGCGAATTGTGAACCGCTTCACACACGGCGCCAGAGTCTTCATTTACCGTCGGTCCCAAGCCGGGCCTATCCGGCGAGGGATGGGGAGAGCACATGGCCAGCGAAACGAACGTTGCGACCGCGACCGCGCCTTCGGGCACGGCGGGTCCTTTCGACTTTATTGCCGAAAACATCCGCAAGGCGGGCGGCAATCCGAAACGAGTCCTGATCGGGTTTTTCGCCGCGTGGATCGCGTTCGCGCTGATCCTCTGGGTGCTGCCCGCGCCCAAGGGACTGAGCAAGGAGGGCATGGCGGTCCTCGCTATCGTCGTGTGGGCGAGCGTGATGTGGGTTACCGAGGCGATGCCGGTCGGTATCACCGGCATGGGCATCCCGACGCTACTGATCATGACCAAGGCGTTTCCCTGGGACAAGGGCAATCCGCCGCTACGCGACGCGCTTTCGGGCTTCGTCGGCCCGGTCGTCTGGCTCTGCCTGTTCGCCTTCCTGGTTGCGGCAATCATGCAGCTCCTGAAGCTCGACCGGCGGATCGCACTCGCCATCCTCGATTGGATCAAGGCCAACAACGTCGGTCGCGTGATCTGGGGTTTCTTTTACGTCAATATCGTTCTTTCTTTCCTGATTCCGGCGGCGAACGCGCGCGCCGCGACGCTGCTGCCGGTAATCAACGGCATCTGCGATCTCTTGGGCGACTCGGATCGCGAGAAGGACGCCAAGAAGGCGATCGTCATCCAGGCGATGGTCTACGGCTCGATGATCTGCGGCGTGTTCATCATGACCGCGCACCTGCCCAACCTGATTATGGTCGATCTGTTCGAGAAAGCTGGATTTCGAATCGGCTACCTGCAATGGGCACTGCTGCAGTTCCCGTATCTCGGCATGTTCGCTCTGACTCAGATGTGGGTGCGTTACCACTTTAAGACCGGCGGCGTCGAGGTCGCCGGCGGCCACGCCCGCATCCATGCCATGCACCGGGATCTCGGTCCGATGAGCCGCGCCGAATGGACGCTGCTCATCCTGTTCGGGATTGTGGCGCTCGCCTTCCTGTTCGGGCGTGGCAATCCGATTTACGAATTGCATCGCCTGCCGCTCGGCGTCATCGGCCTGATCGGGATGCTGATCCTGTTCATTCCCGGCCTGTTCCCATTCACTTGGCGCCAAGTCCAGGCCAACACTATGTGGGGCACCTTCCTTCTGCTCGGCGGCGCCATCACCATGACCAGCGCCATGACCAAGTCGGGGTTGGCCAAGTGGTTCGCCGACGGCATCCAGGGCACCGTCGCCGGGATGCCGTGGTGGGGCGTGCTGTTGGTGTTAATGCTCGGGACTCACGTCATCCGTATCGGCATGCTCTCCAACGTCGCCGCTATCGCCATGCTGGCGCCGATCATCTTCGCCATGGCGCCCAAGCTCGATCTGCATCCGGTCGCCTTGACGTTGCTGGTGTGCGACACCGACACCTTCGCCTACATCCTGCCGACGCAGATCACGGCGGCGGTCATCGCCTACGGCACCGATAGGTTTTCGACCACCGACTATGCCAAGGTCGGATGGTTATCCATCCTGATCGCGATCGCCTACGGCATCGTGGTCATGGCGCCGTGGTATGCGCTGCTCGGCATTCCGGTGTGGAATCCGAAAGCCCCCTGGCCGTTCTGAGTCTCGATCTCGTCCGTTCCGCCCCGCCCGCGCCCTCTTGGCGCGGGCGGAAAGCGGGACCATCGTCCCGGCTCGTTGCCCAAGGAGTAGCCCATGAAAAAAATGACCGATGCCGAACTGAAGAAGAGGCTCGGCAACTACATCGCGCCCAAGGGGCTTTACGCCAAGACCAAGGATATGCCGTTCCTCGGGCGGGTTTCGTGCAACGTCGAAAAGGTCGTCGCCGGGTCGTGGCAGGAAATCGTCATCGACTACGAATTGGGCGCCTCGGGCATGGCCGACGGCTCCTGGTTCAAGGCGACCTTCAAGTTCTATTCCGACTGGGCGCTGTTTCAGACCACCGATCCCAAGGGTGCCAACTACGTCAGCGCCGAATACCACGCGGGCCCCTTGGTCGAGGGGCAAAGCCCGGCCACGGTGCAATACCTGAAAGTTCGTTTCGACCAGAAGGGACACGAGCGCCCATTCCAGAAGGCGGTGATCGTCGACACTTTCGACGGCTTCCTCAAGGCGGGCGACCACATCGTCATCCGTCTCGGCGACCGGCGGTTCGGCGGTCCCGGCACCCGGGTGCAGACCTTCGTCGAGGAGAATTTCCGCTTCCGCTGCTACGTCGATCCGCTCGGCACCTCGCGCTTCGCCGCCATCCAGCCCGATCTCATGATCCCGGTCGTTCCCGGCGCGCCGGCGCAGCTGCAATGGGCGGGCTCGCGCGCCGTCCGCACGCGCGAGCCATTTCCGCTCCGGGTGCGGGCCGAGGACGAATGGGGCAACACCTGCTGGAATTCGCCCGAGGAAATCGAGATCGCCGCCACCCTCGACGGCAAGCCGATCTACGAAAAGAAAACCAGGCTTGCGGGCAAGGGTTGGGCGGTGCTCAGGCTTGACGACCTGCCCTCGGCCAAGGCGGGCGAACTTGCCGTCACCGCGCGCCTGCCCGGCCATCCTTGGGTCAAACCGAAGACATTCTACGTCACGGTCGACACGGATCTACCCGCGCCGCGCGTCTATTACTGCGATCTGCACGTCCATTCCGAGGACACCATCGGCACCAACTCGACCACCTACAACCTGACCTACGGCCGCGACGTTTCGGGACTCGACGTGCTGGCTTTCGCCCACAACGATTTCAACATCACCACCGAACGCTGGAAAAAGACGGTCGAGTTGATCCGCGAGATCAACGAGCCGGGCCGCTTCGTCGCCTTTCCCGGCACCGAATGGTGCGGATCATCCTGCGCCGGCGGCGACCACAACGTGGTCTTTCTGCACGACGGCGAGCCGGAATTCCCGTTTCTCAAGAGCGGCGAACACGTCCGCTCGGTCGAATGGAACGAGGACATGCGCTCGGCGGAAGTGACTCCCGGCGCCTGGCCGCTGGAGGAGTTATGGGCGGCTTATGCCAAAGACCCGGAGGGGCATCTCTTGATCCCGCACGTCGGCGGGCGGCGTTGCATCCTCGATTGGCATTATCCGACGCTGGAAAAACTGATCGAGATCGGCTCGAGCTGGGGCCACTTCGGCTGGCTCTATCAGGAAGCGATGGAGCGCGGCTACAAGATCGGCGCCAGCATGGCCGGCGACGAGCATCGCGGCCGCTGCGGCGGCGGCGTGCCGGGCACGGCGGTGTTCGGCACCAAAGGCGGCATCGCCGGCCTGATCGCGCCCAAGCTGGACCGCAAGTCGGTCGGCCGGGCGCTGCGTGCGCGCCATACTTTCGCCGCCACCGGCGAGCGGACCTTTGGTTTGCTCGCGTGCGGCAAACATCTGATGGGCGATGAGTTCATGCACCGAGGTCAAGCGACGCTCGATTACCGCTTCCTCGGCGATGCCGGCTGGGACGAAATCGTCGCTTATGACCACACCGGCCCCTTCTGGCGGCGCGACTTGCAGAAGGAACTGGGCTTGAGCCCGCGCAAAATCCGCTTTCGCTGGGGCGGCGCGCGCATCAAGGACCGTTACCGCTGGGCGGCGTGGAAAGGGACCATCACCGTCACCGACGCGGTGATCAATGATTTCGCCGGGCGCGGCTTCGAGCACCTGGAGGAAACCTGCTGGCGCGAATCGGCGACCACCGTCGGCTTCAGGAGCGATACCTACGGCGACGTGGACGCGATTGAGCTCGACGTCTCCCACCTCGCCACCGCCAAGATCCGCGTCGCCGGCACGATCGACGGTTACGTCAAGGTCGGCGATCCCCTGAAGGGCAACCCATTCGTTCATTGTCCTACATTCGAATGGGAAGTTAGCGGGGCCGAACTGCTCGCGGGTACCCGTCTTGCCAAGCATCTGCCCGGGGTCGAGATGTTCCTCGCTTTCGAGCGCATGAGCGAAAAACTCGCGCCGCGCGACGTTTCCGGCCGGCTTACGGTCGATCCGGTCAACGGTCCGCACGGCCACCGCCCGGTCTACCTTTTCGCCCGCCAAGTGGACGACGCCAAGGTCTGGACGTCGGCCTTGTTCATCAACTTCAAGAAACGCTGACGCGGACGATCCGGCACGCTATAACTCGGGGCCATGACCACTCCGGCATTCTCGACTGCGGCTTCGGCGCTGGCCGTGCCCGGCCCCATGGTTCTGACCTCGCTCGGCCATTGCGGCACCCATTGGGTCGCGGCGGTGATGCTGACCGTGATGCCGTTCATCGCCACCGACCTTGGCCTCAGCTACACCGAGGTCGGATTCCTGCTCTCGGTCTTCTACGTCAGCTCGGCGGCGGCCAACCTGCCGTCGGGCATCGTCGTCGACGTCACCGGACGGCGCGTGTTGTTCCAGGCGGTGGCGCTGGTGGTCGGCGCGCTCGGGCTCGCCGCATTCGTGGTGGCGGAGTCGTCGGTCGCGCTCGCCGCCGCGATCGCGGTGATCGGCATCACCAACATGCTGTGGCACCCGGCGGCGATTTCGTACCTGTCGCTGGTCTATCCGGCCCGGCGCGGCTATGCGCTCGCCATCCATTCGCTCGGGGCGAACTTGGGCGACGCGCTCGGGCCGTTTGCCGCCGGTGCGATGCTCGCCGCCTTGAGCTGGAAGACAACGTCGTTCTTCAACGCGATCCCGGTTTTGCTCTCGGCCGCGTTGATCTTCTTCCTGCTCAACCGCTCGCACGCGACCCAACCGGCGCCGCACGTGGACACCGGGGGCGTGCGCCAATATCTCGCCGGGATGGCCGCGCTGCTCAAGCGCCGCGCCATCTGGCTTTTGGCCCTGCTGTCGGGATTCCGCAGCATGACCCAGTACGGGCTGCTGGCGTTCCTGCCGCTCTACCTTACCCACGATCTGAAAGTTGGTCCGTTCTGGATGGGACTGACACTCGCCGTGCTGCAGATCGGCGGCATTATCGCCGCGCCGATCGCGGGCGCGCTGTCCGACCGGGTCGGTCGGCGCCCGATCGTGCTGATGGGCCTTGGTGCCACCACGGTCATCATCGCCGGGCTCACCTTCGTCACCTCGATCCCGCTTTACGTCGCGGGCGTCGCGTTTCTCGGCTTTTTCATGTACGCGCTGCGCCCGGTGATCCACGGCTGGATGATGGACATGGCGCCGAAGGAACTGGGCGGCTCGGTCACCAGCCTGGTGTTCGGCGCCCAATCGGGTTTGGCGGCATTGATGCCGCTGATCGGCGGCGCGCTCGCCGATCTCTACGGACTGATTTCGGTGTTCTATTTCCTCGCCGCCTCGGTGCTCGCCGCGAACGTGCTGACCCTGTTCGTGCCCAAGGAAGAAGGCGACGTGCCTATCCGGCCATCAGGGTCTTGAAATCCGTTCGCCACGCTATGGCCGCGAAGCAAAGGACGAGCACGGCAAGAGCGGCGTAATAGCGCCGGGCGTATTTGCGCGCCAAGGGCGACGCGATCTTGAGCGGCGGCGGCGCGAGCAGCGAGGGGAAGCCGGTTTCCTTGACGCCGTCGTCGTGCTCCAGGAAATGGCGCACCAACAGCCGGTAATAGACCAGGGCGTAGACGTCGGCGATCAGGACGGCGCCGATGACGTAGTCCATCGGGCGCTCCGCTCCGGGCTCGTCACATCCCGAGGGCGCGGAGGTAGGTTTCGAGCACCGCTTCCTGCTCGTCGCGCGCGCTTTTGTCGAGCTTGCGCAGGCGCATCACCTGGCGCATGACCTTGACGTCGAACCCGGCGCCCTTGGCCTCGGAATAGACCTCGCGGATGTCGCCGGCGAGCGCGGCTTTTTCCTCTTCCAGCCGCTCGATCCGCTCGACGAACGATCTCAGCCTTTCGGCGGACACGCCTCGCACCGATGTCATGATGTTCTCCCCGTTGCGCGCGCGACCATAGCCGCGCCCCCGCAACGGCACAAGCCGGGGCGGCACTTGTCCACAGGAAAGATTCAGCCGAAAGACTCGATGCGGTGCAGATCGGCGCGGCCGATCAGCTTTTCGACCACGTCCGCGAGTCGCTCGCCCCAGGCGTGCGCGGCTTCCGGTTCCATGACCAGGTCCTGGCGCACCTCGATGCCGGCGTGGGCCAACCCGGCCGCGCCCGCGTGGACATCGAGGGTGTAAAAGAGCGTGCGGCCGGAATAGGGCTCGTTGTCGCCGACCACGATGTCGCCCAGCGCCGAGAGTCGATCGATCAGCGCGCGCGCGAGCCTTCCATCCCGGTTCCAGAGAATCCCCGCCTGCCAGCGCCGGTCTTCGCCGCCGAGGCGGGGGGTGAACGAGTGGACCGCGAGCACCATCGGCGGGACTCCGCGCCGCTTCACGGCCGCGATCCGTTCGGCCACCGCCTCATGGTAGGGCCGAAACAGCGCCGCGAGACGGGATTCGCGCGCGTCCCTGTCAAGCGCGCGGTTGCCGGGCACGGCGATGTCGTCGCTTGTTTCCACGATCGAGGTCGGATGCTCCGGCGGACGGTTAAGGTCGATCACCAGGCGCGAATAATTGGCAAGCACGGCGGGGGCATCGAGGCGAGCGGACATCGTGCGAGTCATGATCTCGGCGCCGATATCGGAGGCGACGTGAAGGCCGAGCGCCACCTCGTCGAGCCCGAGGGTGCCGAGCGCCTTAGGAATCCGGTTGCTGGCATGGTCGCAAACCAGCAGGATCGGCGCGCGGCCGTCCGGATTCAGGACCTCGAAGGGGGGCGGCTCGTCCGGCCGGAGCAGGGGAGCGGGGGCCGGGGACCGCGACGAAGAACTCATGATCGGAACTCTATACAGGATCGTCACCGGCGCGGGAACGGGGAACGCGGACAAGGGCCGCCTGGCTCTCGTCCTGCTACTCGCGGGCGCGGCGTGTATCGCGTTTTCGCCGATCTTTGTTCGTCTAAGTGAAACGGGACCGACCGCGACGGCGTTCTGGCGCTGCGCGCTCGCGGTTCCGGCGCTTTATATCTGGCTCCATTATGGAGCGGCGGCGGGCATGCCCGCACACAAGGCTCGGTTGACGCGCCGCGATTTCGCGATCCTCGCCTTGGCCGGAGCGCTGTTCGCGGGCGACCTCGGCGCCTGGCACTTGTCGATCATGTTCACCTCGGTCGCCAACGCGACACTGCTCGCCAATGTCGCTCCGCTGTTCGTGACCTTGGGCGCATTCCTCCTGTTCCGGGAACGGTTCAGCCGGCTCTTTTTATTCGGCCTCGCGCTTGCGATGGGGGGTGCGGGGATTCTCATGGGCGATAGCCTGACGCTGTCGCCGGCGACGTTCCGGGGCGATCTTTTGGGCGTGCTGACCGCGGTCTTTTACGCGAGCTATATCCTGGCCGTCGGTCGTCTGCGCGCCCGGCTCTCGACCCGCACGGTGATGTTCTGGGCGACGCTGGCGAGCGCGATCCTGTTGTGGCCGGCGGCGCTCGTGTCCGGCGAGGCGATCCTGCCCACGAGCGCGCTCGGCTGGCTCGATCTCATCGCCCTCGCGCTCGTTTCGCAGGTGATCGGCACCGGGTTGATCGCCTACGCCCTGGCGCACCTGCCGGCGGCGTTCTCTTCGGTCGGCCTGTTGCTCCAGCCGGTGCTGGCGGCGGCGCTCGCCTGGATCCTGTTCGGCGAATCGCTGGGCGCGATGCAGGGCCTGGGTGGGCTCGGCGTTCTTTTCGGAATCGCGCTCGCGCGCAAGGGCAGCCGGGCGGCGAAGGAGCCATGATGTCGGGTTCGGACAAGGCCGATCCTCCGCCCCCCGCCTGGCGCGGCTGGCTGATGTGGGCTTTCGGTGCGGCCTACTTCGCGTACAACTACGTCCATCGCGTGGGGCCGAGCGTGATGATTCCGGACCTGATGCGCGACTTCGCCATCGGCGCGGCGATGGTCGGCAATCTGTCGGCGCTCTATTTCTACAGCTACATCGCGGTCCAGATTCCGGGCGGCATCCTGCTCGAACGCCTGGGGCCGCGCGCGGTCCTTGCGGGCGGCGCGACCCTGTGCGGGGCGGGGTGTATTTTGTTCGGCGCGGCGCCATCGCTCGCGGCCGCCCTGGTCGGGCGATTCTTGATCGGCGCCGGCGTCGGCGTCGCTTTCGTCTCCACCCTCAAGATCGCGACCCTGTGGCTGCCCGCGAACCGGTTCGCATTGGCGAGCGGCTTGACGGTCACCTGCGGCATGCTGGGCGGGATCGTCGGCCAGGCGCCGCTCGCGGCCGCGGTCGCGGCGTTCGGCTGGCGGACGACGAGCTTCGCGGTCGGGGCGGTGGCGTTCATTTTTGCCGTTGTCGTCGCGCTCGCGGCCGGCGGTCGCCCCGGTGCGGCCGTGCCCCCGGCGTCCGCCGGCGGAGCGGCCTCGGGCCTCGCCGGTTTCGGCGCCGTGCTGGCGAACCCGAGATATTGGCTGCTCGCCTTCGCCGGCTTCGCCATGAGCGCACCGCTGCTCGCCTTCGCCGGCCTGTGGGCGGTGCCCTACTTCATGGAGGGGTACGGCCTGGCGCGCCCGGCGGCGGCCGCGACCGTTTCGATCGTTCTCGTCGGCTGGGCGGTGGGCGCGCCGCTGCACGGGTGGCTTGCGGACCGGTTGGGGCGCTGGCGGGAGCAACTGCTGGCCGCCAATGTGCTCGCGCTCGCGAGCTTCGCCGCGCTCGTCTACCTCCCCGAGGTGCCGTTGCCGGTCGTGCAAGCGCTTCTGTTCGTCAATGGCGTCGCTTGCAGCGGCTTGCCGCTCGTTTACATGGCGGTCAAGGCGATCGTTCCGCGCGCCGTCGGCCCGGCGCTCGCCTTCGTCAACGCCTTCACCGTTGCCCCCGGCGCGGTGTTGCAGCCCGTGGTGGGCGCTCTTCTCGACCTTGCCTGGGATGGCCGGCTGGTCGAGGGCGCCCGGGTTTATTCGGCCGAGGCCTTTCGATTCGCGTTTCTCTCGTTCGTCGCGACCGGGACGCTCGGGGTGGTCCTGGCCGTTTGCGCGCGCGAGACGCGCGCCGTCGGAAGGCAGTGACGTCGGGGAATGATGCCAAGCGGACCTTGGGAGGTTCCGGCGTTCAATCGGGCCCGATCCGGAACGTCAGCGAGGCCCAGTAGCTGCGCCATGGGACGTCGGGTTCCGCCGTCGAGGGAATCATGTGGACGGAATCGATCAGGTAGCTGCCATTCGACACGACCGGAACCAGAACAATTCCGTTCGCGTCGGTATGCAGCTTCACGGTTTGAACGGCGTCAGTACTATCGCGGCGAAAGATTGTCGCCTGCGCCTGGGCCAACGGTTTGCCCCGCCACAACAATTGCACGGGAAGGACGGCATTGGCCCCCGGAGATAAAGCGAACGGATCCGCTTTCGCGACCCACTCCAACGGCATGCCGCTCGGCGCATCCTGCCGGTCCGCCTTTTTCCCGCTCCCGCGCAATACCAGCGCCTTTGCGCACCGGGTATAGACTTCCGTAAACCCGGTTTCCCCCAGGCCGCGCGCCTGATGGGACCGCCAAATGTGATCGAGACCCTTCTCGAACAGATAATCCCGAAATTTACCGGCTTCGGCGAAGACCAGGCGCTCCGGCACCGACTCGTAGAACAGGACTTGAAGGCCCGGCGTGCGAACCTTTTCGTCGATGGCGGGTTCGTCTCCCGCAGCCCCTGTCAGCGGCCGTTTTCCCTTCGCGTCCACGATGCCCGCCATGACGGTTTCGGCGGGGATGTAGGGAAACTGATTGCCTTTGAAATATTGGCCGTTTTTGATGTGGGCAGCGATCCGTTCGGAAGGCACCGCGCGAAAAACAAGCGGCTCGATCCAAACCTCGTGCGCCGCCGCCGGCGCGGCGAGCGACAGAACGACCAACGCCGTCAACGACTTCCGGACCATGCCCAACCTTGCAACGCGCTTCGGTGCGGCTAATATGCCGCTCGAAATGAAAAGTACCATGCGGACATGCCTTTCGGAAAGCGCGCGCCGCGTCGCCGTCGTTGCCGGCATCGTTTTTCTTTTGGGCGTGTTCGTGGGACCGATTCGCGCTTCAGCGCATGAGTTACGGCCCGCCATCGCGGAGCTGTTTTTCGAAGGTGGGACGTATCGAGTCTCCGTACGACTCAATCTCGAGGCGTTCCTGGCCGGCGTCGACCCGCTGCATCGCGATACCAAGGATTCGCCGGTCTCCATAGCTTATGACCGATTGCGCGCCTTGCCGCCGGACGCTCTCGGTGCGGCGTTCGCGGCCAAACGGGAAGAATTCGTCCAGGCGGTTTCCGTCTTTGCCGGAAACACCCGGCTTCCGTCAGCGGTGCTGAGCCTGGACGTCCCGCCGGTCGGCGATCTCGATCTGGCGCGCCAGTCGACCGTCGTCCTGGGAGGAGACGTCCCGGCCGCCGCGGACGCCCTGGTTTTGTCGTGGAAGGAGTCCTTCGGCCCGGTCGCGATTCGCCTGCGCGCGGCCCCCGGCCCCGACGGTAAACCCGGAGAGGTCGTCCAGTCCGCCTATTTGAAGGGTGGAACGCCAAGCCCGCCGTTTCCGATCGTCTTCGCGCCGAAGCAAGCCGCAACCGACGTCTTCGCCGAGTACGTCGTCGTCGGTTTCCAGCACATTCTTCCTTTGGGCCTCGATCACATATTGTTCGTGGTTGGGCTCTTTCTGCTTTCGCCGCGCCTGGGGCCGCTGCTGTGGCAGGTGACCAGCTTCACCGTCGCGCACACGATGACGCTGGCGCTCGGCATGCTCGGCATCGTCGCCATTTCGCCGGCGATCGTCGAGCCGTTGATCGCCGCGTCGATCGTTTACGTCGGCGTGGAGAACGTTCTCACGAGCAAGCTCCATCGCTGGCGGCCGGTCGTCGTGTTCGGTTTCGGTTTGCTGCATGGTCTGGGGTTCGCCGGGGTCCTCAAGGAGTTCGGCCTCGCCACGGACCATTTCGTGACCGGATTGATCGCGTTCAATATCGGCGTCGAATTGGGCCAGCTCGCGGTGATCGCGATCTGCTATCTGGTCGCCGGCCTGTGGTTCGGCCATAAAGCGTGGTACCGGCGTTTTGTGACGATGCCGGCGTCCGTCGTGGTCGCGTTGGTCGGCGCGTGGTGGTGTTTCGAACGCGTGTGGGGCTAGCGTCGGATGTCTTGATGGGGGCGCTGGTGCCGCCGGAGTGAATTGAACACTCGACCCCACCCTTACCAAGGAACTCAAAAATCGACTCGCGCTCATACACAATTAACATTAATGAGCAAGAATTCTCTCAATGATCGATTTCATGCCTGGCGGCTGAACCCCATCGGCCCTCATACGGTCGAGCAATAAATTGCGGAAAACCTGATAAGTCAGTTGCAAGCCCTTCTTGCTCACAAAACGACTTAATATGTCCCTCCCTCTGAAAATTTTTACCCATGTGTTATCCAAGATACTTGCGCTGTATTTATCTCTATACGCTTGTTCGAGCTTAGAGAGTTCATGATGGCTAAGGCTGGTACTGACAAGCTCAGAAAGTCTGTTAAAAGAACGCTCCACAGCCTGTCTCATAAGACCTGATACGTTTTCATTATGAGGCTCCGTTTTAGTATTACGGGATTATCCCCTTTACACCCGTAACAGGGTGGGCTAGTATCCTAGGAATGGAGGATACGGCCATGACTAAGCCCATGAATGTGCAAGACTTTTTCAAGCGTTTCCCGGACGACGATACGTGCCTGGAACACCTGTTCCGCACCCGCTTCGGCCAGACGCTTGATTGCCCTAAGTGCGGCAAGAACGGGAAGTTTCACCGCATCAAGCGCCATCCGGCTTACGAGTGCGCGTGGTGCGGCTACGAGATTTATCCGATGGTCGGCACGCCGTTCGCCAAGTCGCATACCGCTTTGCAGAAGTGGTACTACGCGATCTACCTGTTCACCACGTCGCGGCATGGCGTCCCGGCCAAGGAATTGCAGCGCCAGCTTTCCGTCACCTACAAAACGGCGTGGCGCATGGGCCATGAAATCCGCAAGTACATGGCGAAGGTGGATGGCGATCCGCCTCTGACTGGCCATGTCGAAGTGGACGAGGCTTATATCGGCGGTCGCGTGAAGGGCGGACGGAAGATGGGTATTACCGGACGCGGAGCGAACAAGGCAGTGGTCATGGGCATCCTGGAACGCGGGGGCGAGGTGTTTACCAAGGTTATCCCCGACGCTTCCCGCAAGTCCCTCATTCCGCCGATCTTCCAGCGCATCAAGGCCGGAACGCGCATCAGCACCGACGAATGGCACCCGTATCGCATCCTCGGCAAGATCGGCTACGACCATCGTATGATCAACCACGGGCAGAAGGAATACGCGCGGGGCGATACCCATGTGAACACCATCGAAAGTTTCTGGGCAATCCTCAAGCGGTCGATCCGGGGAACCCATGTTCACGTTTCGCCTAAGCATCTTTCGAAGTACCTCGGCGAGTTCGAGTATCGGTATAACATGCGGAAGGTTCCGGCCCTGATGTTCGACCGGCTTCTGGCGAGCTTCTAGTCATGGCGTCTAGAAGCGCATCAAACCGCCCCGGTTGCGTTTCCTTCGATGGGTGCTCTTTCGCAAATCGGTCAATGCGGCCGGTCTGCCGAGCTTCTTCAAGGCTTAGATGTTTGCCGCGAGACATTTAAGATGCTCCCATAGATTCGGCCGCCGCCCGATCACTACCCCGACCTTTGCGGGAGAGCCATCCAGTAGAATATGAGTGCCAAGTTTTGGGCAAAGACCAATCTTCGACATCAACCGCGTTAACTCATGGTCCATCCACCGAAAGTTTTCGTTATTGTGTTCGGCAGGAGCCCAAACGACCTCAACCCCGGTTTTGTCCTGCCGCAGCATGAAGTCGCCAACCACATAGCCAACGGACCAACCACAATCTTTCGGAAAAGCATCTCTTAAGTTCATCGCAAAAAGACTGCTTTCTTGGTCGCCGCGCATATCAAAAACGTATAGCGGAAACGGCTGTATGATTTTACATGCGTAATCCCTGATGATATTTTTCTGACGAGAGTCTAAATCCCAACCTCGCGCTTGGTCGTAAGCCGAAACGATTGCAATAATGAATAGAAAGACAGACGCACTATAATAAATGCGCTTTTTGGTATTTGTGGCGACGCCGTGCCCAGTCACAGCCGCCACCAACCCCAAGACGGCTGATATAATGGCCACAATTCCGCTGGCCATAGAATCTCCCGTTCCTTATCGGGACCGATTATACCCCCGGTTGATACGGGTGCAAAAGGGATAATCCCGTAGTATTAATAGCGTAAATCAGAGAATTATTCGCAAATTCAGATAGGTCATGCCTAACCATCTCCGGAATAGTCTCCCTTGCACATTCTTTTAGATCATTAAGAATGACCTCTTCTGAGGTGGCCGAAGTAAAATTAATAGAGTTAAGAACTTTTCTTATGATGCTCGGATCAAGAAAGTAGTTCTCGATGTGATAAGCATCCCAAGTGAATACGTTCACAGAAGCGGAGGACGAAGCGGAAGGGTCGCTATCTTTATCCGTTACAGCATAGAATTGGAATGGAAGCGCCCCATCTCTGGAAGCGCGATCAAGCGTTTCATGAAGCGCTCGCACACGCATCTTGTTGCTACCCGAGATTAGGTTCGCTTTTCCCTGTAATTGGGGGAATAAAGTAGCGACAACTTTTTGGTCAAAGTCAGTGTCTCCACCGCCTTCAAATATTATAACTTTGCCCCCGGGATGATATGCAGCGAGGTCGCCAACTAAGTCGATAAGGGCGCGATCAAGATCTGCTGCAATGGATAAAGGCTTAAGTTGGCTCTCGCCAGCAGGCGTATTGCCACATGAAAGCATATGATAAACGTTGTAATTCTTATTTCCGACAACTTCACGGAGAAGCGCATCTGAGTGCGTGACTAACCATAGTTGGTTATCAAGCGCCTCACCAAGATTCTTGTGATAAAATTGCGGCAACCCTCGTATCAAGCGAGGATTCAGATGCAGCTCTGGCTCATCCATCAAAATAATAGAACGCTTTGGCGCATTGTTTCTAACACGAAGATATCCATAAAGAATCTCTTTTTCTCCAGCGCTCAACTCATCAAGGTCATGATAGCTTCCCGAAGATGTTTTAACCTGAAAAGTAAGAGCGCCATCGGCTGTAGCTTGGGGCCCTAAGAATTCTTTGTCAGGGAAAAAAGTAGAGAACAGCTCCTTTAGAGTATTAGTTAGATTCTTTTGCTGATCGGAAGAAACGCCAGCTTTCTCAGCAAGAATTATTTTTACATAGCTCGCAGCCATCTCTGATTTGACGTTATTGTATTTATTGGCAAGATTATAAAGCGCACTTTGGCTATTCCTTTGTTCGGTAGCGCTTAGATTCAGATTAATATTTTGAATGTTTTCTCTATTATAATGCCTCTGTGCTCCATGAAATTCAAAAACTCCAATATCTTTGGGTCTGTAAATCATAAAAATTGCTGAGAGTGCCATTGCTTCTGCGACATGCAATCCAGTGCCTGGTGGAATAAAAAATTCTCCATGAAGAGTGTCTGCCTCAAGTTCCTGCATGAATCGAGGGAAGAATTGAGAAACTTTGGCCAGCACCTCTTGTTCGCGCTGCCTGTATTGAGGAGAGAGGGAATTCATTTGCGTACCCCCCCATTGATACGCATCAGGAACGGTACTCTTCCAGACAGCTTCCCTTAGTACTTCATTAGCATTGGAGCGTAGGTACCTGCGTTCGTCGTCTGATAAGGAAAAATCACACGCGACTCTTAATTCCTTAGTTGGATCATTAAACAAAGTTCTAAGGTCACGAGAAGGAGTGGAGTTATCAATCTGAAACTCTCCGAGCCACTGCTGCCATTCATTATGTTGATAGCCGCCATAGACAGATTTCAGAAGGCGAAGAGCATCAAAAATGCATGATTTACCGGAGCCATTCTGCCCAGCAATGATGACCATGGATCCGATGTTTTTTAAGTCAACATCTCTAATCCCTCGAAAATTTTGAATTCTGAGATTCTTGATTTTCATCGGACGTCTGGCGAGCCACTTTCATGGCGGCAAGTTGTTGAAGTTTGTAAAACTTTATCAAAGGTATAAGAATTTGTAGAAAGTCTTTAAGTCTCTTCCCTCAAGAAGAAAGAGGCCTCGCCCCCTTGGAGGGGGGAAATAAAGTTTAGCGGATTTGAGCCGGATGATCTTAGGTCTAGCGCGGCTCCAAACGCCAGCCTGCATCAAGATGCAGCTGTGGGGATTGGGTGGGGATTTTGAATGGGAGATAAGGGGGCGCTCTAACCCCTTGAAAAATGGTGCCGCCGGAGTGAATTGAACACTCGACCCCACCCTTACCAAGGGTGTGCTCTACCACTGAGCTACGGCGGCGGTTCCAGGAGGTCAAAACCTTGGAAAAGCGGCCCGAACATGCCACGGGGGGCGGGGCCGGGGCAAGGCAACTCTTGACCGCGACCCGGTCCGTTTCCACCATGTCTCCGGGAACCAAAATGACGAAAAAAAGCGGCGATTCGGAACGTAAGCCATGCGCGACGCGCCCCGGCGGCGAAGGCCGCCAAGATAAACAGGTCCGGCTGGCCCGGGCGCTGCGCGCCAACTTGGCGCGGCGTAAGGCGCAGGCCCGCGCCCGCGCCGAGCGGGCCGAGAGCGACAAGGACGACAAGCGGAACGGCTGATTTCGCTTGTCCGGGATGTTTTTCTTGGACGCCGCCCGCCACGCCGACTACAAAGCCCTCCGGCACCTACTCGATCATGGACAAGATTCGCATCTCCGGCCGCCAGGGACCGCTCAAGGGCGCGATCGCCATCGGCGGGGCCAAAAACGCGGCGCTACCGTTGATGGCGGCGACGCTGCTGACCGACGCGCCGCTCACGCTCGGCAACCTGCCGCAGCTCGCCGACATCGCCACCATGGCGCATCTGCTGCGCGCGCTCGGGGTCGAAACGACCCCCGGCGCGGGCGCGAACGGCGGCGCGGACAAGTGCACCATGGTGCTCGCCGCGCGGAATATTGCCGACTCGACTGCGCCCTACGATCTGGTGCGCAAGATGCGCGCCTCGGTGGTGGTGCTCGGTCCGTTGCTGGCGCGCACGGGTTCCGCGCGGGTGTCGCTGCCGGGCGGCTGCGCCATCGGCACCCGGCCGGTCGATATTCACCTTCAGGCGCTGGCCGCGCTCGGCGCCGAGATCGAATTGACCGGCGGCTACATCGAGGCGCGCGCGCCCAAGGGGCTCGCCGGCGCGCGCGTCGTCTTTCCCAAAGTCACCGTCGGCGGCACCGAAAACCTGCTGATGGCGGCAACCCTGGCGCGCGGCACCACCGTGCTCGCCAACGCCGCGCGCGAGCCGGAAGTGACCGACCTCGCCCGCTGCCTGATCGCCATGGGGGCGAAGATCGACGGTCTCGGCACCGACACCCTCACCATCGAGGGTGTCGCGCGCCTCGGGCCCGCGACCCATACCATCCTGCCCGACCGGATCGAAAGCGGTACCTATGCCGTCGCCGCCGCGGTCACCGGCGGCGAAGTGACGCTCGAAGGCGCGCGGCTCGATCTGATGGAATCGGTGGCGACCGCGCTGCGGGCCGCCGGCACGGGCGTGGAGGCGATCGCGGGCGGCGTGCGCGTCAGCGGCAACGGTCGCGCGCGCGGCGTCGACGTGATGACCGATCCCTATCCCGGCTTTCCCACCGACATGCAGGCGCAGTTCATGGCCCTGATGGCGACCGCGCGCGGCGCATCCATGATCACCGAGACCATCTTCGAAAACCGCTTCATGCACGTGCCGGAACTGTGCCGCATGGGCGCGGACATCAACGTGCACGGGGCTTCGGCCATCGTGCGCGGCGTCGAACGGCTCTCGGGCGCCGAGGTAATGGCGACCGATCTCCGCGCCTCGGTTTCGCTCGTTCTGGCGGCGCTCGCCGCCGAGGGCGACACCGTGGTCAACCGCGTTTACCATATCGACCGCGGCTATGAGCGGATCGAGGACAAGCTCGCGCGCCTCGGCGCGGCGATCGAGCGGGTGCGCGGCTAACCCCTCGCCCTGGCCCCGGAAAGCCGCTATATAGCGCCATCCGTCAATCGATTGAGAAGCCTTGGCGATTCAGGGCCTCGGCCCGGAGCGACCCCATGCCGACCGTACCGGCGAACGAAAAACTTGTGCTCGCGTTGCCCAAGGGGCGAATTCTCGCCGAGGCGATGCCGCTCGTGCGCAAGGCGGGGATCGAGCCCGAGCCCGCCTTCGCCGACGAGGACGCGCGCCAACTGCGCTTCGCCACCAACCGGCCGGAGCTGGACATCGTGCGCGTGCGCTCGTTCGACGTCGCCACCTTCGTCGCCTTCGGCGGCGCGCAACTCGGGGTTATCGGCGGCGACGTGCTGGCCGAATTCGACTACCCGGAAATCTACGCCCCGCTCGACCTGGGCATCGGCAAGTGCCGCCTGGTGGTGGCCGAACCCGCCGACATGGCGGGCACCGACGACCCTTCGACCTGGAGTTCGGTTTCGGTCGCGACCAAGTATCCTTCGCTCACCCAGCGTCACTTCGCCAGGCGCGGCGTGCAGGCGGAATGCATCCGGCTCAGCGGCGCAATGGAGCTTGCCCCCTCGCTCGGGCTCAGCCGGCGCATCGTCGATCTGGTCGCCACCGGCGAAACCCTCAAGGCCAACGGCCTGGTCGAGGTCGAACGGATCATGGACGTCACCTCCAAGCTCGCCGTCAACCGCACCGCGTGGAAGACCCGCCCCGAGGAAATCGGCGGTTGGATCGACCGTTTCCGGAAGGCGCTCAATGGAACGGCTTGACGCGCGCGCGCCCGATTTCGCCCGACGCTTCGCCCGGCTGCTCGCGGCCAAGCGCGAAACGGCGGCCGACGTGGACGCGGCCGTCGCCGCCATCGTCGCCGAGGTGCGCGATCGGGGCGACGCCGCGCTGATCGAATTCACCCGCCGCTTCGACGGGCACGAACCGACGCCGAAGACGTTGCGTATCACGGCGGACGAAATCGCCCGCGCGCGCGGCGCGTGCGCGTCGGACACGGTGGAGGCGCTGCGCCTTGCCGCGCGCCGCATCGAGGATTTCCACCGCCGCCAGATGCCCGCCGACCTCGAGGTCAAGGACCCGGCCGGGCTGACGCTGGGCGCGCGCTGGACACCGGTCGCGGCGGTCGGCATCTACGTGCCGGGCGGGACCGCGGCCTATCCGTCGTCGGTACTGATGAACGCGATTCCGGCCAAGGTCGCGGGCGTGGCGCGCGTGGTGATGGTGGTACCCGCGCCCAAGGGCGAACTCAACCCGCTGGTGCTGGCGGCGGCCGAAATCGCCGGTGTCGATGAAATCTATCGCGTCGGCGGCGCACAGGCCGTCGCCGCGCTCGCGTATGGCACTCCCACCATCGCCCCGGTCGACAAGATCGTCGGGCCCGGCAACGCCTACGTCGCCGCCGCCAAGCGCCAGGTCTTCGGCCAGGTCGGCATCGACATGATCGCGGGGCCGTCCGAGATCCTGGTGGTGGCGGATGCCGCCAATGATCCCGCCTGGATCGCGGCCGATCTGCTGGCCCAGGCCGAACATGACACCGCCGCCCAGGCGATCCTGATCGCCGAAGACGCCGCCTTCGCCGACGCGGTCGCGCGCGCGGTCGAGGGCCATCTCAAGACCCTGCCGCGCGCCGACGTGGCGCGCGCAAGCTGGGATACTTTCGGCGCCATCATCCTGGTGGAACGGCTGGCCGACGCCGTGCCGCTGATCGACCGGCTCGCGCCCGAGCACTTGGCGATCGCGACCGAGAATCCGGAGGCGCTGGCGGCCAAGGTGCGCAACGCCGGCGCCATCTTCCTCGGCCGCTTCACGCCGGAGGCGCTCGGCGACTACATCGCCGGGCCCAACCACGTGCTGCCGACGGCGCGCAGCGCGCGCTTTTCTTCCGGTCTCGGCGTGCTCGATTTCCTGAAGCGCACCTCGTTGATCGCGTGCGGCGCGGACGGGCTCGCCGCGCTCGGGCCCGCGGCCATTGCGCTCGCCCGCGCGGAAGGTTTGGACGCGCACGCGCTCTCGCTCGCGGTGCGGCTCAACCGCCGCCCGGAGCGCTGACGGCGGGCCGGCCGTGTCGGACACGCAGCGCATCGTCAAGATCGAGCTCGACGAGCGGGGCCTGGTCCGGCGCAGCCCGCAGATCGAGCACGAGCGGAAAGTGGCGATCTACGACTTGATCGAGGAAAACAGCTTCGCCATCGCCGGATTCGAGGGGCCGTATCAGCTGCGCCTCGGGGTCGAAGAAAACCGGCTCGCCTTCGACGTGCGCGACGTGCAAGGCGCGGAATTGCTCCGCTTCGCGATGCCGCTTGCGCCGTTCAAGATGATCGTCAAGGATTATTTCACGCTCTGCGAAAGCTATTTCGCCGCGATCAAGACCGCGACGCCCTCCAGGATCGAGGCGATCGACATGGGCCGTCGCGGCCTGCACAACGAGGGCGCCGAGCTGCTGCGCGAGCGTCTCGCCGACAAGGTTGCGGTCGATAGCGGCACCGCGCGCCGCCTGTTCACGCTGCTGTGCGTGCTGCACATCAAGGCGTAGCGATGCGCGAACTTCCCTCGGCGGTGTTGTTCGCGTGCACGATGAACTCGATCCGTTCGCCGATGGCCGAAGCCATCCTCAAGCACCTGCACGGCAAGCGCATCTTCGTCGATTCGGTCGGCGCGCGCCGGGGCGAGATCGACGGTTTTGCGGTCGCGGTGATGGAGGAGATCGGCATCGACCTCGCTCGGCATCGGTCGAAATCCTTCGCCCAGCTCGAGGATTCGTCCTTCGACCTGATCATCTCGCTCTCGCCCGAGGCCCAGCACAAGGCGATGGAAATGACCCGTACCATGGCGTGCGAGGTCGAATTCTGGAACACCTTCGATCCGTCCATGGTCGAAGGTAGCCGCGAGGCGCGGCTCGACGCCTACCGCCGGGTGCGCGACGAGTTGTACCGGCGCATCAAGGACCGTTTTCCCACCGAGGGCGTTGCCGGGACGTGAATCCGGGAGCGGAAAAGCTTGACGGAAGCCGGACCGGCGGCGATTGTCCGAATTCCCCGAGGACGGGAACCACACGGCGAACCCGAGGCCGGTAATTAGAGGACTGGATGGCGAAAGAAGACGTACTCGAATTTCAGGGCACGGTGACCGAGCTGCTGCCCAACGCGATGTTCCGCGTCAAGCTGGACAACAATCACGTCATTCTCGCCCACACGGCCGGTCGGATGCGCAAGCACCGCATCCGCGTTCTCGCCGGCGACCGGGTCAACGTCGAGATGACCCCGTATGATTTGACCAAGGGCCGCATCACTTTCCGCTTCAAGTGACGCCCCGGGGTGGGACGAACGGCCATGACCCCGCACGCCCACCCTGCGCGCCTGATCCTCGCCTCCCGAAGTCCGCGCCGGCTCGCTCTGCTGGCCCAAGTCGGCTTCGCGCCCGACGCCCAAATTCCCGCCGATGTGGAGGAAACGCCGCGCCGGGGCGAATTGCCGCGGGCGCTCGCCCTGCGTCTCGCCGAAGAGAAAGCGCGCAAGATCGGCGCCCAGTCCGGCGCCCAGTCCGACGGCCCGGCCGTTGTGCTGGCGGCCGACACGGTGGTCGCCCTTGGGCGGCGCGTGATTCCGGTGCCGGCAAACGAGGCGGAAGCGCGCGCGGGCCTCAGGTTGCTTTCCGGGCGGCGCCATCGGGTGTACGGCGGGGTTGCCGTGCTGGGTGCGGACGGCCGCATGCGCGCGCGCGTGGTCGAAACCCATATCGCCTTCAAACGGCTGGAGGCGCGTGAAATCGAGGATTACTTGCGCATCGAGGAATGGCGGGGCGTCGCCGGGGGGTATGCCATTCAGGGCCGCGCGGCGGCGTTCGCGCGCTGGATCAGGGGTTCATATTCCAACGTGGTCGGCCTGCCGCTGTTCGAAACCGTGGCGCTGCTGCGCGCGGCGGGCATCGCGCCGAAGGAGTCCCCATGAACGGCGGTAAGCCTCCCGATCTGCTGATCGCGGTCGGCGCGGAGGAAACCCGCGTCGTCGTCGTCCGCGACGGCGAGCCGGTCGAGGCCCACGCCGAGCGCGAAGACGACCCGAGCGAGGTCGGCAACGTTCATCTCGGGCGGGTGACAAAGGTGGTGCCGGCACTGGACGCGGCATTCGTCGATCTCGGCGGGGCCAAGCCCGGCTTTCTTCCCCTCGATGGCCAGCGTTTGAACGAAGGCGAGACAATCGTGGTCGAAATCGTCCGCGATGCCGAAGGCGGCAAGGGGCCGAAGCTGGCTCGCGCGCCGGGCGATTGGGAAATCACCGGCATGCATCCGCCGAGGCGTCTCCACCACGAACCGGCGCTGGCCGCGCGCACCTTGCGCGATTGGCAAGGCCCGGTCGGGCGGATCGTGGTCGACGACATGGGCGCATTCGGAAAACTCAGGGAATTCTGCCGCGAAAACCGCCCCGATCTTTTGCCTCATCTCCTGCATACGCGCGAGAGTTCCGCCCTCGAGACCGACGGCGTCGCCGACCGGCTGGCGGAACTGCTGGAGGATTGGGTGCGGCTGCCCTCGGGCGGGCGGGTCAACGTCGCTCGCACCGCGGCGTTGACCGCGATCGACGTGGACACCGGCGAGGACGTCACCGGCCGTTCGTTCGAGGACACCGCGCTCCGGGTCAATATCGAAGCCGCCGCCGAAGTCGCCCGTCAGTTGCGCTTGCGCGACCTGACCGGCCTTATCGTCGTCGGCTTCGTGCCTATGCGCGCCCGCGCCCACCGCGCCCGCGTGCTCGCCGCCCTCAAACAAGCGTGCGGGGCGGATTCGGCCGAAGTCGCGGTTGGCGGGTTCACTCGATTCGGCCTAGCCGAACTGATCCGAAGCCGACGGTTGCGCCGCTCATGACCGAGCCCGGCAAAGTCGTTCCGCTACGCCCCGAGCGGCCGTGCCCCATGTGCGGCAAACCGGCCGATCCGGGTCACCGCCCGTTCTGCTCGAAGCGTTGCGCCGACCTCGACCTCGGCCATTGGTTGGGCGAGCGCTACCGGATTCCGGAAGGCGAAAAATCCGGCACTCCGGCGGCCGAGCCCAATGACAAGGACGGCGATTAGCTTTTATAATCAAACGATTGCGGGATCATAGGGTGCCCCGCCCGCCTTTACAGGGCAACGCATTTCTTCTATAAGCGCCGAACCTTCGCCCGAGAATTCCTTCGGGCCCAAGCCCAGGTAGCTCAGTTGGTAGAGCATGCGACTGAAAATCGCAGTGTCGGCGGTTCAATTCCGTCCCTGGGCACCATTTTTCCGGACGCTCCAGCGCGGAAAGTGGGAGCGGACCAACCGATATTACTCGACCACATCAATCATATCCGGCGGCAAGCCTGCGCGGTGGCGGTCGAACATTTTCCGGTAGGCTTTTTCAATATGTTCAGCAAAAAGTTTTCCGTCAAAGAGAGGGGCGCCCAATCTCTTCCGATCCAACTTATTTTTGATTGTGGCTAGCTTTTCCGGGTTTACGGCCAATTCTATGGCCATTCGTTCATAATTATCCAATGAGTCGGCAATAAGTTCCGGCAGATCGAGCGCATGGAGCAGGCTGGCGGCCACACGGCCGGCAAACGATTTTCCCAGGCAAGTCAATAGAGGGAGCCCCATCCGCAAGGCGTCGCTCGCGGTCGCGTGGGCATTGTAAGGAAGCGTGTCCAGGAAAAGGTCGGCTTGTTTCAGGCGCGCCAAATGTTCGTCCGGGGGCATGTATTTGGCAAAAATCAGTCGGTCGCCGTCAATCTTTCTGCGTTCGGCTTCTTTCCTAAGATTTTTCGAAGCCGAAGGGTTGTCTTCGTATAACCAAAGTACGCTTCCATCGATGGCCCCAAGTATTCTCATCCAAATATCGAATATCGTCGGAAGAATTTTGTAATTGTTGTTAAAGCAGCAAAATGTGAAACCGTTGCCGGGAAGTCCCAGCTCTTTTTTGCTAAAGACTTTTTCGGAAATTTTTCTCTTTGAATCATTGACCAGATAGCTGTGCGGCATTCGTACGAATTTTTCTGTGAAATCGGACTGACTTTCAACGGGTGTTACGATTTTGTCGGTAATTACATAATCAATATACTCGGCTCCCATTGTCCCGGCATGTCCAAGAAAATTGACTTGAATGGGGGCGCATCTGCGCGCGAAGATTCGGGTTCTGGAATTTTGAGTGAAGCCGGTTAGATCCACGGCGATATCAATGCCGAGATTTCTTGATAGCTTTACGATGTCCGAATCGCCCATATAGCTTACGTCATGAAACTCATGGAGCGCCGATGAGATTCTCCGTCTCATTTCGTCCGCCGTATTTGGTCCGAAGGAAAATCCGTGTATCTCAAATCTGTGCCTGTCGTGTTCTTCAAACAGTTGGGCCGTCAAATAGCTTATCGGATGGTTATGAAAATCCGCCGAGTAGTATCCGATTCTGATTTTTTCTCCGGCATCTCCAATTTTATAAGGTTCGCGATCCGAATCCATTGGATGCTTCGTTCGGATGTAAATTTGGGAACAGAGCTTATGCACCGACGGATCGTCTATTAGGCTTAATAAAGGGAAAGGCCTTATGACCGGGTTAAGCCCTGCGATTTTGTTGACGCACATGTTGATGCTCTCCTCCACGAGATCCCAGCTGCATACTTTCATTCTGGCGTGAAGATAGTCGCCAAATAAAAAATCCATATCGGGGTTGAGTTGGATAGCTTTTTCGTAGTGAGTGATGGCTTCGTCATAGCGTTTGAGATCGACGAAC
>VGZQ01000035.1 GCA_016872535.1 Rhodospirillales bacterium
CGGCTCGCGGCGGGGCGCTGCGCTCGCCGGATGGCTTCGCGCCCCGCCCGCTCGCCGCCGACACCGAAACCGTGATACAAACCGAAACGTTCACCCTCTGAGTGGACCTAATCCAGGGGAAAGGTCACCGGGCCATCACTTCTATCCCGGCGGGCTGGCCGTGCACGCGGCCGAGAACATCGAGATCGCCTTCGGCTGGGCCGACATGTTCGCCCGGGTTCACGGCGTCACCGACATCAACCGCGACATGGTGATCGCCGCGCTGACCCTGCACGACTGGGCCAAGGTCTGGTACGAGTGGGATTCGGCGACCGGCGGGATCAAGCGGCCGGCCTGGTTCCCGGCCTACTGGGGCGGCGACCAAGGCATCGCCAAGTGGAAATGGATGGGCGGCCACGGCGCCATCGTTTACGCCGAACTGATGAAACGTGGCGCGCCGACCGAGTTGGTCATCGCCACCGCGTCGTCCCACTTCGATCCGTTCTGGGACGTCGACAAGGCCGACGGCAAGGAAGGCCTCAACGCGGCGTTGGCGGAGGCCGCCAAGCTCGCCGGCGTGCCCGCGCCCAAGGTCGATCCGGCCAAGCGCATGGCCGAATGGTGGCTGTCGGTTTTCTCCGACGGCTCCTGGTCGTTCTCCCACTACATCGCCGGGCAGTTCGCGCATAATTGGGTCCGCGACGTAGCCAAGGACCTCGGCATCGATCCGAAATCGCCGGAAGCGAACAAACTCGCTTGGTTCGTGCTGACCCGGATTTCCGACTTCAAGCTCTACAGCATCTACCAGAGTTCCGGCTTCAACGCCGATACGGTCAAGAAGCTGATCGTCTCGATCCTCAAGGATTCGTCGGCGTACGAGGTATCGGGAAGCTGACGTTACGTAATCCGGCCTTGCCCCCGCTCCTGTTTCCCGACGCAACGGGGATAGGGGCGGGGAAAGAGGTTCGTCCGCCATGACGTTGCGGCGCGCGATCGCGATGTTGGTCTTGGCCGCGGCAGCGGGGACCGGAGCTTCGTCCGCAGCCGAGGACACGATCCGATCCTTCGACCTCGCGGTCGTGAACGGCGCGGTCGCGCCCGCCTCGCGGGTGCTCAAAGTGCCGCACCAGGCCGACGTCGGCATCACCTGGACGGTCGACCGGCCGATGACCATCCATCTCGAAGGCTACAACATTTCCGTTTTCGCGCGTCCGGACGCACCGCAGACCATGCGTTTCAAGGCGTATGCCACCGGCCGGTTCCCGGTTCACGCCCACGAGGGCGACAAGGGCGAAGCCAAGTCGCACGGCCATGGGCGTGGTGCCTTGCTGAGGGTTGAGGTGCATCCGCGATGATGCGCGCGGCCGTTGCGCTGGCACTTGGCGTAGTTGGATGGGCCGCGAGCGGCGATCCGGCCCAGGCCCATGCCTTCGGTCAGCGCTACGAACTGCCGGTGCCGGTGTGGCTGTTCATCGTCGGCGGCGCGCTGACGGTGACGGTGACCTTCGTCATGGTCGCGGTGTTCGCCCGCGGCGGCGCCGAGGCCTACGCCGAGGCCCGGCTCGATTTCTCCCGCAGCTCGCTCGGCCGCGCGCTCGATCATGCCCTGACGCGGGCGCTGGCGCGCGCGGTCGGCGTCTTCGTGTTGGCGCTGGCGCTGCTCGCCGGTTTCTTCGGCCCGTCCGATCCGAACGCGAATCCGGTGCCGGTTTTGGTCTGGGTCGCGTGGTGGGTCGGCTTTTCCTATCTGGTGATGCTGGTCGGCAACCCATGGCCCGTGCTCAACCCGTGGCGGACGCTGTTCGACCTGTTCGGCGGACGACGACGCTACCGTCCCTATCCCGCCCGGCTCGGCGCTTGGCCCGCGGTCGGGTTTCTGTTGATGTTCTTCTGGTTCGAACTGATCTTTCCCTTTTCGGCGATGCCGAAAACCCTGGCGGCGCTGGTGGTGGCCTATTCGCTCGTCACCTGGGCCGGCATGGCGGTCTACGGCCCTCAGGCGTGGCTCGCCAACGCCGATCCGGTGCACCGCGTGTTCGATCTCTACGCGCGGTTCGCGCCGGTGAGCGCGGAACGGCGCGGCGACGGCGCGTCGGCCCTGATGCTGCGTCCCTATGCTGCGTCCCTGTTGCGGCGCGACCAGGCGGTCGCCCCCGTCGCCATCGCCTGTTTCGTGGTCGCGTTGCTGACCGGCGTTCTGTTCGACGGGCTGCTCGGCAGCGGCCATTGGGCGGCGGTTGAGAACGCGATCCATGACCTGAACCCGAAGCTCGGCGATGTCGGCTGGGTGCTGGTTCACACCATCGCCTTTTTGCTCTTGTGGTCGGCGGTACTCGGGCTCTTCTGGGGGACCTGCTGGTCGATGGCCGGGGTTGCGGGCGGTGGTAAAGGAACCCTCGATCACGTGCGCGCGTTCGCCCTGACGTTGATTCCGATCGCGGTCGGCTACCATTTCGCCCACACCTTCACCTACCTGCTGGTCCAGGGCCAGTCGTTGATCCCGCTGATTTCGGATCCGTTCGGCCTCGGCTGGAACCTGTTCGGCACCCGCGCCTATCAAATCGACATCGCGGTGATGAGCACCAAGTCGGCTTGGTATCTCGCCGTCGGCGCGATCGTGGTCGGCCATTCGGTCTCGGTCTATCTCGCCCATGTCGCCGCCGACCGGCTGCTGGCGAGCCGGGCGCGCGCCTTCCGCGCCCTGGTGCCGATGACAATCCTGATGATTGTCTATACGGTGGTCAGCCTGCAGATCCTGGCGGAGCCGTTGGTGCGCTACTCCGGCCCGCAGGAAACGATCATCTAGGTTTATTCCGCATCGCGATGCCCGACGTTCTCTGGTTTCTCGTCGCCGGCATTTTTGCCCTCGGCGGCACGGTCAAGGGCATCATCGGTCTCGGACTGCCGGCCATCGTCATGGGTTTGTTGGCGGTCGTCATGACAACCGGCGAGGCGGCGGCGATCCTGGTGTTGCCGGGGTTGATCTTGAACATCTGGCAGATGCTGGCCGGGCCGCATCTGTTGTCGCTCGTCCGCCGCCTGTGGCCGTTGATCCTGTGCGTGGCCGGGGGCACGCTTTCGGGCGCGGGGTGGCTGACCGGCGCCAACGCGCGCCTCGGCACCGCCGTTCTCGGCGTGACGTTGGTGGTTTATGCGCTGATCGGACTCCGCTCCCCGCGCTTTTCCGTGCGGGCGTCGGCGCGCCGTTGGGCGGATCCGCTGGTCGGGGTGGTGACGGGATTGATCGGCGCCGCGACCAGCGTCTTCGTCATCCCCTTGGTGCCGTACCTGCACGCGACCGGGCTCGAGAAGGACGAACTGGTGCAGGCCCTCGGGCTGATGTTTGCCGTGTCGATGGTCGCGCTCGGCGTCAATCTCTATCTGGCGTCCGCGCTCCACTGGTCGCTCGGGCCGGCCGCCGCGGTCGCGCTCGCGAGTGCAGCCGCCGGGCAATGGTTCGGCCAGTCGGTGCGACGCAAGCTGCGCCCGGACGTGTTCCGGACATATTTTTTCATCGGGCTTCTGTTGCTCGGAATTTATTTGTTCGCCCGTTCGATCGCTTAAGGCCTGACGCTGCCGACGACCACGAGCTTGTCGCCGTCCCGTCTGAGCACGATTCCTTCGCCCGACGCCGAAGGCCGATCGACGATGGCCATCATCGTGAATTGATGGGTGGCGACGACGAGAGCGCCGGGGCCGTCCCACGCGAGCAGGATGCGCCGCGCGGCTTCGGCCTGCGCCGGCCCTCGGCTCCGGTCGGCGTGGAGCGAATCGAACGCCGGCTCCGGTTGGGCGCGTCCCGGAAACGCCAGTTCGGCGGTTTCCTTCGCCCGGCACCAGCGCGATGTCAGCACCCGTCCTACTTCGATCCCGCGCGCGCGGAACGCCTCGCCGATGCGCCGGGCCTGGGCGCGGCCCACGTCGTCGAGATTGCGTTGCGTCGCGCAGTCGTCGAGGCGCATGCCCGGCGGATCGTAGGTGCCGGGCGCGTTGGCGTGGCGAAAAAGGACGATGCCGCCGGATTTCAGCGCCGCCCACGCCGCTTCCTCAGACGCGCGCTCTGATGCCGGGGCCGGCGACGTGATCGCCGCCAGCGCCAGGGCGAGGGCGGCGAAATATCTCAAATATCCGCGTAGCAATGGGTTTCCGCCTTGCCGCCCGGGTGCGTGACCGCGCCGTCGCAGGCGTCGCCCACGTTCCGGGCGTAGCGCCAGAGCGTGCCCGATTGGTAGTCGTGCGCCCGCGGCTTCCATGCCTTTTTGCGCTGGGCGAGCTCGGCCGCCGACAGATCGACGTCGAGGGTGCCCTTGACCGCGTCGATGCGGATCCTATCGCCGTTCTTCAACAGCCCGATCGGTCCGCCGACCGCGGCTTCGGGGCCGACGTGACCGATGCAGAAGCCGCGCGTCGCGCCGGAAAAGCGCCCGTCGGTGATGAGCGCGACCTTGTCGCCCATGCCCTGGCCGTAGAGCGCCGAGGTGGTCGACAGCATCTCGCGCATGCCGGGGCCGCCGCGCGGGCCTTCGTAGCGGATGACGATGACTTCGCCTTCCTTGTACTTGCGGTTGACCACGGCCTCGAACGCCTGTTCCTCGGAATCGAACACGCGCGCCGGTCCGGCGAACTTGAGCGTCTTCATGCCGGCCACCTTCACGATCGCTCCTTGCGGCGCGAGGTTGCCCTTGAGCCCGACCACGCCGCCGGTCGGCGACAGCGGCTTTTTCGGATGGCGGATCACGTCCTGGTTGGGGTTGAATTTCACGTCGCGCAGGTTCTGGGCGACCGTCTGGCCGGTCACGGTCATGCAGTCGCTGTGCAGCAGGCCGGCGTCCAACATCGCGCGCATCAGCATCGGCACGCCGCCCGCCTCGAACATGTCCTTGGCCACGTACTTTCCGCCCGGCTTCAAGTCGGCGATGTAGGGCGTCTTGCGGAAGATGCGACAGACGTCGTCGAGGTCGAACTTGATCCCGGCCTCGTGGGCGATGGCAGGCAAATGCAATCCGGCGTTGGTCGAACCGCCGGTCGCCGCCACCACCATCGCCGCGTTTTCGAGCGACTTCAGCGTCACGATGTCGCGCGGCCGGATCTTGTCGGCGAGCAACTTCATCACCGTGTGCCCGCTCGCCTCGCAATAGGCGTCGCGCGATTCGTAAGGCGCCGGCGGCCCGGCGGAGCCGGGGAGGGCGAGGCCGAGCGCCTCCGACACGCAGGCCATGGTGTTGGCGGTGAACTGACCGCCGCACGACCCGGCCGAGGGGCAGGCGAGGCTTTCGATGTCGTGCAACTCCTGGTCCGAGATTTTTCCGGTCGAGTGCGCGCCGACCGCCTCGAACACGTCCTGGACCGTGATGTCCTTGCCCTTGTAGCGCCCGGGCAGGATCGAGCCGCCGTAGATGAACACGCTCGGCACGTTGAGCCGGACCATGGCCATCATCAGCCCGGGCAGCGACTTGTCGCAGCCGGCGAGGCCGACGAGAGAGTCGTAGCAATGGCCGCGCACCGTCAGTTCCACCGAATCGGCGATCACCTCGCGGCTGACCAGCGACGATTTCATCCCTTGGTGGCCCATGGCGATGCCGTCGGTGACGGTGATGGTGGTGAATTCGCGCGGGCAGCCGCCGGCGGCCTTGACGCCCTTCTTCGCCGCCTGGGCCTGGCGCATGAGCGCGGTGTTGCACGGCGCGGCCTCGTTCCAGGTGGTGACCACGCCGACGAAGGGCTGGCGCATTTCGTCCTCGGTCATGCCCATGGCGTAGTAATAGGAGCGGTGCGGCGCGCTCGCCGGGCCGACGCTGGTGTGCCGGCTCGGCAGCTTGCGCGCGACCTTGTCGATTTTTCCGGCGGCGCCGGACGTGGTTTTTTTCTTGGCCATGACGTTTTTCCCCGAAAAGCGGAACCGGCGGCACTCTAGAAGGGCGGGGAAGGGGGCGCAACCCCGCGGAAGCTCAGGCGACGGCGAGCGCGCGCGTCAGCGCCTGGCGCACGGCGTCGCGGTCTTTTTTCGCGAGCGCGCCGATACGTTTGGCGACCAGCGTCGCGTCGAGTGTGAACAGCTTGAGGCGTACCCGGCACGGAACCGATAGCCCGGCTCGGGCCCAGTCCGCGATGACGACGTCGCTCGGCCAATCGCTGCGTTGCGCCGTGGTGATCATGGCGAGAACGAGCTGGTCGTGGCGGGCGTTGAACGCCTTGGCGGAGACCACCAGGGCGGGGCGGCGCTTGGCGGCGGCTTTGTCGGTGAACGGGAACGGCACCGCCACCACGTCGAAGGGATCAAAGGTCACGCCAAGCCGCCTCGTCCTCGGGGCTCGTCCATTCGGTCAGAGTGTGTCCGACCGCCTTCAGGTATTCGTCACGGCCCGGCGCGAGCTTGCGCATGAGCACGCGGTCGTCCTCGACCTCGAAGGCGACCACGTCGCCGGTCTTCAGGCGGACGGCCTCGCGGACCTTCTTCGGGACGGTCAACTGGCCCTTGGACGTGATCCTGGCGACGTGCATGGGAGCGCTCATTGAATGAATTTCTTACAAGTAAGAATTTATGAAATTCCGCGACTTCACGCAACCCCGGGCCGGTCCTTAAGCGCCGCCGAGTTCGCACCAGATCGGCGTGTGGTCGGAGGCCTTGTCGAGCCCGCGCGGGCGCCGGTCGATGTCGCAGGCAGCCAGCCGGTCGGCGGCCTGGGGCGAGAGCAGCAGGTGGTCGATGCGGGCGCCCTGGTCCTTGGCCCAGGCGCCGCTGCGGTAATCCCACCACGTGTAGCGCTGCGCGTTGCCGTGCCGGGCGCGGAAGGCGTCGGTGAGGCCGAGGAACATGATCTTGCGGAACGCGGCCCGCGAATCGACGTGGTAGAGCGCGTCCTTGTCCCAGCCTTCCGGGTCGTGCACGTCGATCGGTTCGGGGATGACGTTGAAATCGCCGCCCAAGACGAACGCGTCCTCGGTCGCGAGCAGCTCGCGCGCGTGACGGTAAAGCCGCTCCAGCCAGGCGAGCTTGTAGGCGAACTTGTCCGTGCGCTTGCCGGCTTCGTTGATGGGATTGCCGTTGGGAAGATAAATGGAGGCGACCCGCACGCCCGAGGTGAACCCCTCGACATAACGGGCCTGGTCGTCGCCGTCTCCGCCCGGAAGCTTGCGATGATCGACCTCGATCGCCGATTTGGAGAGGATCGCGACCCCGTTGTAGGTCTTCTGCCCGACCACGGCGAGGTTGTAGCCGAGTTCCTCGAATTCGAGGGCGGGGAAGGCGTCGGCCTCGCACTTCAATTCCTGCAGCAGCAGCACGTCGGGCGCCGCGTCGCGCGTCCACGCCAGCACGTTGGGAAGGCGCGCGCGAACCGAATTGACGTTCCAGGAGGCGATCTTAACCATGAGGGAAAGCATCCGCGCGCGAACCGATCGCGGTTTGGCGTCGCCGCTCATCCTAACAGCCAGTCCGGAGGCTGAAAACCCGTTCGCGCTTGATTGCGATCAATCCGAACGCCAATCCACCAAAGCGGCTTGCGTCTTCCGGGAATGGGAAAACCGCCAATGGTGAAGGCGGGCAGCGTGTGTCACACTATCGCCGAAAACGACCTTGTGAACTCCGGCCATGAAGTTTCACCTGCTGCGGTTTTTCGCTGTTGCCGCCGCGCTCGCTTTTTTGGCGGTCGGAGTCGGCCTTTTCGTCCTGTTTCGGGACCACGAATTCAAAACCTTGGTCCGAGTCCAGGAATCGCAAAACGTCGCGCTGGCGCGGGCTCTGGCGAACGGGATTTGGGCCGAATTCGGACCCTATGTCATGACCGCCGACAGACTCGGGCCCGCCGAATTGCGCGATAGCGCCACGGTGAAAAAAATAGACACGAACGTCGCGTCGTTCGCTCGCGGTCTGCCGGTTCACAAGGTGAAGATTTATCATCTCTCCGGGCTCACGGTTTACTCCTCCGAACTCGCGCAAATCGGGGAAAGTCGCGCGGACAACGCCGGATTCCGGATGGCGGTCGATCGGCGTCTGCCGGCGAGCAAACTCAGTTTCCGCAATACCTTCAGCGCATTCTCGGGAGAAAAAGCCTCGGTGCATTTGGTCGAGACCTATGTCCCGATCGAAGGGGCGGGGCGCGCGCTCGAGGGCGTGTTCGAGATTTATACCGAAGTCAACGCGGGCGTTCGGCAAATCGAAATCTCAACGGCGTGGGTCGGTTCGGTATTGGCGGTAGGCTTGGGACTTCTCTACGGAATTTTGATTTTCCTCGTCCGCCATTCCAGCAGGGTTATCGCCGCGCAATATCGGGAACTGGACGAGCGGGAGGCCAAATTGCGCGTGGCCCGCGACCAGGCCGACGCCGCCAATCGCGCCAAGTCGGAATTTCTCGCCACCGTCAGCCACCATCTCCGCACCCCGCTCAACGCGATCATCGGATTTTCCCAGATAATTCTCCGAAGGTCGGACAAGGCGGCGGCCGACGACAAGAGCCAGGAGTACGTCGCCGGGATCCTGAAGTCGGGGCAAGGCCTGTTGGCGATGATCGACGACATCCTCGATATTGCCGCGATCGACGCGGGGACGATACGCCTGGATGTCGCGCCGGTCGATGCCGCCGCGCTCGTGCCGGAATGCGTTCAAAGATTGGCCAGCGAGGCCGAGGAGAAGGCGGTCACGGTGGAAATCGAACTCGCGCCCGCGTTGCCCCAGTTGAACGCCGACAAGAAGCGGCTCGCGCAAATTCTCGTCAATTTGCTGTCCAACGCGATCAAATTCAGCCCGACGGGGGGTCGGGTCCGGCTGACGGCGAATCTCGACGCGGAGGGCGGATACTTTTTTTCGGTGCGGGATACGGGCGTGGGCATGGACGCCGCGAGCATCGAGAAAGCCCAGCAACCATTCGGACGGATCACGACCCCTTTTCTCCGCACGTCGGAGGCCTCGGGGCTCGGGTTGTCGCTGGCGAAATCCTTCGTCGATCTGCACGGGGGCCGTCTGGAAATCGACAGCGCGCCGGGCCGGGGCACGATCGTCGCCGTCCGTTTCCCGCCCGAGCGGACGGTTCGTTGAGATCGCGACGGGGTTGGCTTTAGACCGGCGAAAACGACGAGCCGCAGCCGCAGGTCGAAACCGCGTTCGGATTGCTCATCTTGAAATAGGAGCCGACCAGGTCCTCGACGAAATCGAGGGTCGCGCCCTTGACCAAGTCGAGGGAGGTTTCGTCGACCACCACCTTTACGCCGTTCTGCTCGAACACGCGATCATCCGCGCCGCGGGTCGCGTCGAGCTTGAAGCCGTATTGGAAACCGGAGCAGCCGCCGCCCGACACCGTGACCCGCAGCATCAGGTCGGCGTCGCCTTCGGCCGCGGCGATGGCGCGAATGCGCCTGGCGGCGTTTTCGCTGATGGCAAGGCTGGACTCGGGAACGGGCGTGTCGGGCATGGCTTCTTATTTATCCACGCCGGCCGGCCTGTCAATCCGCGACCCTCTTAACCCTTTTTCTTTCCTGGCTTTTTCAGGGCCTTGAGAAAGGCGGAAACGCCCGCTTCGGCGCACTCCCGGTCCTGCTCGGGGGTGCCGGAACTGCAACCGATCCCGCCCACCACCGCGCCGCCGCGCCCCGATAGGGGCGTAGTGTTTGATCCCGCGCGCGGGGATTCGCCCGCGCGCACTTCCACCGGCACGCCGCCGCCGACGGTGGTGAAGCGTCCGCCGTGGGCGCTCTGGATGCCGAAGGCGAGGTTTCCGGGCACCGCGCGCGCGTTGTAATCGTGGGTCGGCCGGCGCGAGATGGCGGCGGTGAACGCCTTGTCCTGGGCGAGTTGAACCGAAAGGACCTTCGATCCGTCCATGCGCGCGAACGCGATCAGGTTGCCCGATTCGTCGGTGACGGCGATGCACATGGGTACTTTGATGCGCCGCGCGTGCGCGGAAGCGCCCGCGATCAGGATTTTGGCGTCTTCGAGCGAGAGGCGAGAAATCGAGAGCATGAGGACCTCGTCACGGTCGCGGCGGAGCATCGGCGTCCGGGGTCGGATAGGCGATCGCCTTCGGCGGCAGGCGGTGGACGACGACGGCGAGCGCGACCAGCAGGACCGTTCCCGCCAGCACCGGAACCAGGAGAAAATCGAAATCCGGATGGGCGAACATGACGATGAGCGGATTGGCGCCCGCCGGCGGATGCATCACGCGAACGGCGGCCATGGCGATCAGGCTGGCGCCGACCGCGAGCCCGTAGGCCCACCAGGCTTCCGACGGCAGCCAGGCGTCGGCGGCGAGTCCGACCGCGGCCGCGACCACGTGACCGCCGACGATGTTCATGGGTTGCGAGTAGGACAGTTCCGGCATCAGGAACAGCATGACGCTGGTCGAGCCGAACGACGTGATCAGCAGCGGCAGCGCCGTCCACTCGGCGAGCCCGGCGGCCAAAGCGATGCCGATCGCCATGCCGACGCCGGCCTTGACGGTGCGCGCCGGGTCGGGCGGGCCTTGGTGTTGCCACCAGAATCGCATCGCGCGGGCTCCTTCCGGGCGAAAAGTCCCCGACGGCCGGGGGACGGAATTGGCTCTAACACGGCCCGTTCGCCCGGCCAAGTGCGGCGTTGCCCGCATACGTTCCCAAGAGTAGCTTCCGCTCCATGACCCTCGTCCCTTACGCCACGGTTCCGGCCGCGAGCCGCGGCCGGCTACATCGCGAACCCGAAAGCCGTACCCGCGATTGCTTCCAGCGCGACCGTGACCGCATCGTCCATTCCGGCGCGTTCCGCCGCCTGCAATACAAGACCCAGGTCTTCGTCAATCACGAGGGCGATTTTTTCCGCACGCGCCTGACCCACAGCCTGGAGGTGGCGCAGATCGCGCGCTCGCTCGCGCGCAACCTGGGCCTCAACGAGGACCTGACCGAGGCCCTGGCGCTCGCCCACGATCTCGGCCATCCGCCGTTCGGCCACGCGGGCGAGGACGCGCTCCGCGACGCCATGAAACCCTTCGGCGGATTCGACCACAACGCCCAGTCGCTGCGGGTGGTGACGCGGTTGGAGGAACGCTATCCCGCCTTCGACGGCCTCAATCTCACCTGGGAAACCCTCGAGGGCGTGGTCAAGCACAACGGGCCGCTGCGGGGGCGGCACGCGAAAAAGAAACCGCTGCCGCGCGCCATCGCCGAATACGTCAAGCGCCACGACCTCGAACTCGACACCTTCGCCGGGCCCGAGGCGCAGATCGCCGCCATCGCCGACGACATCGCCTACAACAATCACGACATCGAGGACGGGCTGCGCGCCGGCCTGTTCGCCGTCGAGGATTTGCGCGCGGTGCCGCTGATCGGGCCGATCTTCGCGCGCGTCCGCAAAAAGCATCCGCGCCTCGCCGACAATTCTTGGCGCGCGCGCCTGATCCACGAGGCGGTGCGCGAGCTGATCGGCGCCATGGTCGCCGACCTGCTCGCCGAAACCCGCCGTCGCCTGGCCAAGGCCGCGCCCCGTTCGGCCGAGGACGTGCGCCGACTTTCCGCGCCCATCGCCGCGTTTTCGCCGCCGATGCAGGCCCGCCTGAAAGGCCTGAAGGAATTTCTGTTCGTCAACATGTACCGCCACTACAAGCTCAACCGCATGACCAGCAAGGCCCGCCGCGTGGTGCGCGACCTGTTCGACCTGTTCCTCGCCGAACCCGAATGCCTGCCGACCGATTGGCGTCGCCGCGCGGGGCCCGCCGGCAGCCGCGCCACCGCCGAGCTGGTCGCCGATTACATCGCCGGCATGACCGACCGCTACGCCCTCGACGAGCACCGCCGGCTGTTCGACGTGCAAGCGCGCTCGTCATGAGATTGCGTAAAAGCGCCCCCTCCCCCTACCCCCTCCCGCAAGGGGAGGGGAGGCTTTTTAAAGAATCTCCCTCCCCCCTCGCGGGGGAGGGTTGGGGTGGGGGGGCGTTATGAACCTGTTCCGCCATTTCGAAGGCGAGATCGCCGACGTTCTCGCCCGCCTGGTCGCCGACGGCCGCCTGCCCGAGACGGCGCGCGAACGCCGCGTCGCGGTCGAGCCGCCGCGCGAGGCCGCGCACGGCGACGTCGCCACCAACGCGGCGCTGCTGCTGGCCAAGGATGCCGGCCTCAAGCCGCGCGCCATCGCCGACATGTTGGCCGACGGCCTGCGCGGCCGCGCGGGCGTCGCCGCGGTCGAAATCGCCGGGCCCGGCTTCGTCAATCTGCGCCTTTCCGACGATTTCTGGCGCGCGCGTCTCGGCGAAATCCTGCGCGCCGGGCGATCGTACGGCGATTCCTTCGCCGGCGGCGGCGAGCCGGTGCTGGTCGAATTCGTCTCCGCCAACCCGACCGGGCCGATGCACGTCGGCCACGGGCGCGGCGCGGTGGTCGGCGACGCGCTCGCGCGCCTGCTGGCCAAGGCGGGCTACAAGGTGACGCGCGAATACTGGATCAACGACGCCGGCGCCCAGGTCGAGGCGTTGGCCCGCTCGCTCCACTGGCGCTATCGCGAGACCCTCGGCGACGATCCCGGCCCGATGCCGGAAGGGCTCTACCCCGGCGACTATCTGATCGAACCCGCGCGCGCCTTGGCCGAACGGGACGGCCGGCGGTGGCTGGGCGTGCCCGAATCCGAATGGCTGGAACCCTGCCGCGCGTTTGCGGTGGCGGCGATGATGGACCTGATCCGCGCCGATCTCGCCCTGCTCGGCGTCGCCTTCGACGTGTTCCGCTCGGAGCGCGAGTTGATCAGCCAAGGCGGCGTCGACGAAGCGCTCCGCTTTCTCGACCAGCGCGGCCTGATCTATACCGGCGTCCTGGAACCGCCCAAGGGCAAGCTGCCGGAAGATTGGGAGCCCCGGCCGCAGACGCTCTTCCGCTCCACGCAATTCGGCGACGACGTCGATCGCCCGCTCAGGAAGTCCGACGGCTCGTGGACCTACTTCGCGACCGACGTCGCCTATCACCTCGACAAGCACCGGCGCGGCTTCCGCACCATGATCGACGTGTGGGGCGCGGACCACGGCGGCTACGTCAAGCGCGTGCAGGCCTCGGTCAAGGCGCTGACCGGGGGCGAGGGCGCGCTCGACGTCAAGCTCTGCCAGATGGTCAATCTGATGGACGCGGGCGAGCCGATAAAGATGTCGAAGCGCGCCGGTACCTTCGTCACGCTGCGCGAGGTGGTGGAACGCGCCGGCAAGGACGTGTTCCGCTTCATTATGTTGACGCGCAAGAACGACGCCCATCTCGATTTCGACTTCGCCCGCGTGCTGGAACAGACCAAGGACAATCCGGTGTTCTACGTCCAGTACGCGCACGCCCGCGTCCGTTCGGTGCTGCGCCATGCCGCCGAGGCGTTGGGGGCGGACGCGGTCGTTCCCGAATCGCTCGCGCGCGCCGATTTCGCGCGCCTCGCCGATTCGGGCGAAATCGCGCTGATGCGGCGCATGGCGGGCTGGCCGCGCGCGGTCGAAAGCGCGGCCGAGGCGCACGAGCCGCATCGCATCGCTTATTTCCTTTATGATTTGGCGGCCGAGTTCCACAACCTGTGGAACCGGGGCAAGGACGACGCCTCGCTGCGCTTCATCAGGCCGGACGCGCCGGAGCAGACGCTGGCGCGGCTCGCGCTGGTGCAGGCGGTGGGCTTTGTCGTCGCCTCGGGCCTCGACGTGCTCGGCGTCGCGCCGGTGGAGGAAATGCGTTGATGAGGGCGGAGCGCCCCGCGGACTACGACGATCGGATGGACGAAAGCGAGCCGCGCCGCCCCCGACGATGGGGCCGGTTTCTGCTGCTGTTGGTTCTCGCCGTGGTTCTGGTCGCCGGAGGCGCCTGGGGCTGGCTGCTGCACGGCAAGCGGGTAACCGCGATGTTCGCCAAGAGCAGCAACGACGGCGTGCCGATCGTGCGCGCCGACACCACGCCGTTCAAATCGCGCCCGCGCGATCCCGGCGGCATGGAGGTGCCCGACCGCGACAAGCTGGTCTACGAGCGCCTGCAAGGGAAGGAAGGCGAAACGCGCGTCGAGCGCCTGTTGCCGCCGGCCGAAAAGCCGATCGCGCCGCCCAGGGACGCGGGGCCGGCGCCGCAGGTGACGGAACGCCTGCCGCGCGTGCCGACCGAAGCCCAGGTCCGGGCCGCCCGCCCGCCGGCGCCGCCGTCGATCATGCTCGCACCGACGACCGCGCCGTCACGCGAACCGACGCAAGCGTTGCGCGAGCCGGAGCCCGAAGATTCGCCGCCGACCGCCGAGGAAACCGCGCCGCAAGCTCCGACGGAAAGCGCCGCTCCCGCACCCGCGCTTCCCACCACACCGTCGCCTGCGGCCGCTCCCGCCGCGCCGCCGCCGTCCCGTGTTGCCGCCAACATACCGCCCGCGTCCGGTTATCTCATTCAGATCGCGGCGGTGCGCGAGGAAGACCGCGCCGCCGCCGAGTGGGCGCGGCTCCAGCGCCAGCACTCGGACGCGCTGCAGGGCCTCAAGCTGTTCGTGATCAAGGCCGACCTCGGCGACAAGGGCGTGTTCTGGCGGTTGCGCGCGGGGCCGTTCGCCGACGAAGCCCAGGCCAAGAACCGCTGCGCCGACCTCGCCAAGCGCAAGGTCGGCTGCCTGGTGGTCAAGGCGGAAGGATAGAGCCGTGCCGGCACCCCGCGCCGTCATTTTCGGAAGCTCCGGCCACGGCGTGACGCCGGACGAAAAGAAATTTTTCCGCGACGCCGATCCGCTCGGCTTCATCCTGTTCGCGCGCAACATCGCCGATCCCGCCCAGGTGCGCGCGCTGGTGGCGGCGTTGCGCGAGTGCGTCGGCCGCGCCGACGCGCCGGTGCTGATCGACCAGGAAGGCGGCCGGGTGCAACGGCTGGCGGCGCCCCATTGGCGTGTCGCACCGCCCGCCGCCCGCTTCGGCGCGCTCCACGCGCGCGACGCGGCCAAGGGGCTCGAAGCGGTGCGTTTGAATCACCGCCTGATCGCGGACGACCTCGCCGCGCTCGGCATCACGGTCGATTGCGCGCCGGTGCTCGACGTGCCGGTGGAAGGCGCCCACGACGTGATCGGCGACCGCGCGTTCGCGCGCGCCCCGCAGGCGGTCGCCGCGCTCGGGCGCGCGGCGATGGAAGGATTGCTCGCGGGCGGCGTGACCCCGGTGGTCAAGCACATTCCCGGCCACGGCCGCGCCTTCGCCGACAGTCACAAGGAACTGCCGAAAGTGGACGCCTCGATGGCCGAGCTGGAGGCGAGCGATTTCGTCCCGTTCGCGGCGCTCAAGGACGCGCCGTGGGCGATGACCGCGCACGTGCTGTATGCCGCGCTCGATCCCGCGCGCCCGGCGACCCAATCGCCCGCCGTGGTCGAACGGACCATCCGCCAACGGATCGGTTTCCGCGGCGTGCTGGTGTCCGACGACCTCGGCATGAGCGCGCTGGAAGGCGATTTCGGAACCCGCGCCGCGGCGTGCCTGGCGGCGGGCTGCGACGTGGTCCTTCATTGCTCGGGCGATCTGGCGGAAATGAAGGTGGTCATGGGCGGCGTCGGTTCGCTCAACAACGCGGCGCAGAATCGCCTTGCGCGCGCCGAAGCGTTGCGCCGCAAGAGCCTCGCGCCCTTCGACGCCGCCGAGGGGCGCGCGCGCCTCGGCGCGTTGATCTCTTAGCGCCCGCCCGAAACCGGCAGGATCGCGCCGGTGACGTAGGACGCCGCGGGCGACAGCAGCCACAGCACGGCCTCGGCCACTTCCTCGGGCGTGCCCGCGCGTTTCATCGGGATCGCGGGCGCCATCCGTTCGAGCCGGTCGGGCGCGCCGGAAGCGGCGTGCAGTCCGGTCGCGATCAGGCCCGGCGCCACCGTGTTGACGCGGATGCCGTCGGCCGCGACCTCGCGCGCGAGGCCGACGGTCAGGGTATCGAGCGCGCCCTTGGACGCGGCGTAATGAATCCATTCGCCCGCGCCGCCCAGTTCCGCCGCGCGCGAGGAGACGTTGACGATGGCGCCGCCCGCGCCGCCCCGGCGGGTGGAGAGGCGCCGCACCGCTTCGCGCGCGCAGAGAAACGCGCCGAGGGCATTGACCTCGAACACCGCCCGGATTTCCGCGACCGGCGCGTCCTCCAGCCGGCCGAGGGTGCCCGCGATCCCGGCATTGTTGACGAGCGCCGCAAGCGGACCCAGGCGCTGGGCTTCGTCGAACAGGCGGGCGACGTCCGCCTCGACCGTCACATTGGCGCAGACCGCGCGTGCCCGGCCGCCGGCGCGGGCGATAGCGGCGACGACCGCGTCGGCGCCGCTGGCGTCCTTCGTGTAGTTGACCGCGACCGCGTAACCGCGCGCGGCGGCGAGCCGGGCGACGGCCGCGCCGATGCCCCGGCTGGCTCCGGTGACGACAATCGTACCCGAAAATTTTTTCCCGCCCGTTTCGCCCATGCCCGATTCCATGCACGGGGCGGGTGCCGCCGCAAAGCTCTTTTTCGGACTTGCGGCGGACGAGATGGGATATAAATCGTAATAATGTTCGATCTTCCCGCCTTCGATCTCGGCCGGATCGCCTTCCAGGTATCGGTGTGGGCGCTGCCGGTGCTGTTCGCCATCACCCTGCACGAGGCCGCGCACGGCTTTGTCGCCTGGCGGCTCGGCGACGACACGGCGCTGCGGCTCGGGCGGGTCAGCTTCAATCCGCTCCGCCACGTCGATGCGTTCGGCACCGTGATCCTGCCCGCGCTGCTGCTGTTCGCTTCGGGCGGGCGGTTGATGTTCGGCTACGCCAAGCCGGTGCCGGTGAACTTCGCCCGCCTGCACCGGCCGCGCCGGGACATGGTGCTGGTGGCGGCGGCCGGGCCGCTCGCTAACCTGCTGCTGCTGGCGGCGTCCGCCGTCGGGCTCAAAGCGCTGACGGCGATTCCGCCGGCGGGGTGGGGAGCGGGAGCGGAATGGGCCGCCCACAACCTGGTCAATTCGGCCTGGATCAACGCGGTGCTGATGCTGTTCAACCTGCTCCCGATTCCACCGCTTGATGGCGGGCGGATCGCGGTCGGCGTGCTGCCGCCCGAGCCCGCGCGCGCGCTGGCGCGCCTGGAGCGCCACGGTATTCTCCTGATTCTAGGCGCTCTTTTTCTGCTGCCGTGGCTCGGCCGCGCGATCGGGATCGACCTCAATCTATTCTGGTGGCTGGTGGGCGCGCCCGCGGGGTATCTTGTGGAAATCGCGTTCGCGCTCGCCGGCGTGCGCTGACGAACGCCGAGGAACGGGGATTCATGCAGGTTTCCGACTTCGAGGACGCGCCACGGGTCGAGGCGCCGAGCGGCGAGGGGGCGTTCGTCGTCTCGCTCGAAGGCTTCGAGGGTCCGATCGACCTCCTGCTCATGCTGGCGCGCGAGCAGAAGGTCGATCTCGCCCAGATTTCGATCCTGGCGCTCGCCGACCAGTACCTGGCCTTCGTCGCCGAGGCGCGTCGGCGCGACCTCGAACTGGCCGCCGACTATCTGGTGATGGCGGCGTGGCTCGCCTACTTGAAATCCAAGCTGCTGCTGCCGAAGGAAGCAAGCGGCGAGGAGCCGAGCGGCGAGGAAATGGCCGCCGCGCTCGCCTTCCAGTTGCGCCGGCTCGAGGCCATGCGCGAGGCCGGCGCCCGCCTGATGGCGCGGCCCCGGCTCGGCCACGGGTTCTACGCGCGCGGCGCGCCGGAACCGATCGCGCCGTTCTTGCGCACGGTGATCGACCTCTCGCTGTACGAAATGCTCAAGGCCTACGGCGACGCGCGCCGCACCGGCGGCAAGGGCGTGCTGCACATCGAGGCGTTCGAGATTTTCACGGTCGAGGACGCGCTCGAACGCCTGCGCGGCGTCGTCGGCCACGTGCCCGATTGGGAAGTGCTGTGGCGGTATCTGCCGCGCAACGTCCGCGGCGCGCTGGTGTGGCGCTCGGCGGTGTCGTCCACGTTCACCGCGAGCCTCGAACTCGCGCGCCAAGGATTGATCCGCATCCGCCAGGATTCCGCCTACGGTCCGATTTTCATGCGCACGGCCGATCCCTCGCCGCCGAACGGATCGCCCGACGCCTCGCCCGACGATTCGACGGAGACGCCCCGATCATGACTATTCCCGACGACGGCCACGATATGACTGTCGCGCCGGATACGTCCGACGATTCGCGCCCCAACCCGACAACCGAGGCGCCGCCGGAATCCGCGAGCCCGGATTCGGCCGCGACCCTCGACCACGCGCGCGTGATCGAGGCGCTTCTGTTCGCGTCCGCCGATCCGGTCGGCGAGCGCGCGCTCGCGCGCTATCTGCCCGAAGGGGTGAAGCTGAAAACGATCCTCGAGGAATTGCGGGAGCATTACGCCGGCCGCGGCGTTCATCTGGTGCCGGTGGGCAAGGCATGGGCGTTCCGCACGGCGCCCGATCTCGGCGCGCGCCTCAAGGTCGAGGTCGAGGTTTCGCGCAAGCCCTCGCGCGCGGCGGTCGAAACGCTCGCCATCGTCGCCTACCACCAGCCGGTGACGCGCGCCGAGATCGAGGAAATTCGCGGCGTGCAGATTTCCAAGGGCACGCTCGACTGGCTGTTCGAGCGCGGCTGGATCAAGCCGGGCCCCCGGCGCGAGGTGCCGGGCCGTCCGGTGACGTGGTTGACGACCGACGCGTTTCTCGACCACTTCGGGCTCGAAAGCACCAAGGACCTGCCCGGCATGGAAGAACTGGCGGCGGCGGGGCTGCTCGATGCGCGCCCGGCGCTCAATGCCTATCGCGCGCGCGGCGAACTCGCGCACGAGGACGAACTGGTCGATACCGAGCCCGCCCCGGCCGAGGACGAAACGCCCGAACCGCTCGACCCCGAGGACGGCGCGGCCGGGAAAGAATAACGCCGAGCGCTTGCGCCCACGGGGTTTCCGAGCGATCTAAGTCATAACCGCGTTCCGCGCGGGCGCGTTGCGGCACCCCTTCCTTTCTGCCATTATCGACGGTGCCGCCCGGCGTCCGGGCGGCTTATCCTGGGTTTACAATGAGTTGGCGGGTGGTTTCATGGGTACCTTCAGCATTTGGCATTGGCTGATCGTTCTCGCGGTCGTGCTGATCCTGTTCGGCGGCGGCGGCAAGATCTCCAAGCTCATGGGCGACTTCGGCCGCGGCCTGAAGTCCTTCAAGAAGAATCTCAAGGAGGGCGAGGAAGGCGAGGCCACCGCCGAAGGGACCGAAGCGAAAAAGACGATCGACGTCCAGGCCCAACCGGGCACGACGACAACCACGACCCCGCCGCAGCAACCGGCGCAGACGGGCACCGGCGCCGCGCCGTCCACGTCGGGGAACACGCGCCCCACCTGACGCCCCGACCGACGTCATTGACCTGACGCCATTGTAGGCGCCGATTTGCGATGTTCGACATCGGCTGGCAGGAACTTCTGGTCATCGGCGTCGTCGCCCTGCTGGTAATCGGGCCGAAGGACATGCCGGCCGCCATTCGCGCCGTCAGCCGTTGGGCGGCCAAGGCGCGCGCGCTCGCCCGCGAATTCCAGCAAGGCATCGACGAAGTGGTGCGCGAGGCGGACCTGCAGGACGTCCGCAAGCAAATCCAAAGCCTGGAGTCGACCGACGCCAAATCCGAAATCGCCAAAGTGGTCGATCCGACCGGCGAGTTGGCCAAGGACCTTGATCTGAGCGGGATCGAGAAATCGCTCGATGCGTCCGCGCGCGCGCTGACCCATGAATCCTCGGCGGGTTCGACCACACCCGCCGCGCCCGCCGCATCCTCGTCCGCCGTACCGGCCGAGCCGCCCCCGACGCCCGCCGCGAGCGAATCCTCGCGGCAAAATGATTTGCCCGCCGCCAAGCCGACCGGAACGGGGTAGGGCGCCGTGGCCGAGCCGGTCGAGACCGAAGCCGCCGACGACAAGAAGATGCCCTTGCTCGATCACCTGATCGAGCTTCGGCAGCGGCTTCTGCGTTCGTCCGTCGCCTTCGTGGTCGCGTTCTTCGCCTCCTACTACTTCGCCGCCGATATCTACGATTTCCTGGTCCAGCCGCTCGCCGACGTCTTCGACAAGCTCAACCTCAACCGGCGCCTGATCTACACCGCGCTGCACGAGGCGTTCTTCACCTACCTCAAGGTCGCGTTCTTCGCCGCCTTCTGCGTGTCGTTTCCCTACGTCGCCGGCCAGATGTGGCTGTTCATCGCTCCCGGACTTTACAAGAACGAAAAGCGGGTCCTGCTGCCGTTCCTGGTCGCGACGCCGGTGCTGTTCCTCCTCGGCGCGGCGCTTGCCTATTACTTCGTGTTCCCGATGGCCTGGACGTTCTTCCTCAGCTTCGAGGCCCCGGCCGCCAACGGCCACCTGCCGATCCAACTCGAAGCCAAGGTCAACGAATACCTGTCGCTGGTGATGCAGCTGATCTTCGCCTTCGGCCTCAGCTTCGAATTGCCGGTGCTGCTCACCCTCATGGCCCGTTTCGGCATGATCGGCTCCAAGGGGCTGCGCGAAAAGCGCCGCTACGCCATCGTGCTGGCGTTCGTCGCCGCCGCGATCCTGACCCCGCCCGATCCGATCAGCCAGATCGGCCTCGCGGTGCCGATCATGCTGCTTTACGAAATCTCGATCCTGTCGGTGCGATTGATGGAACGCGCGCGCGGCGGCGACGAGGAAGACGAGGACGAAACCGATGCCGAGGGCGAATCGGGCGGCGCAGGCGGGGAATCGGCGTCCAAGGATCTCGCTCGGACGCCCTGAGCGGACTTGCGGTTTGGTCCGCATGGACGAAACCGGGCGCCACGGCCTATAAGGTTTCGCCATGTTCGACATCAAGTGGATTCGCGAAAATCCCGGTGCCTTCGACGCCGCCCTCAAGCGGCGCGGTTTGCCCCCCCAATCGGCGGAGCTGATCGCGCTGGACGAAACGCGGCGCAAGGCGCTGACCCGCGCCCAGGAGACCCAGGCCAAGCGCAACCGGCTCGCCAAGGAGATCGGCGCCCGCAAGGCGCGCGGCGAGAACGCCGACGACCTGCTCGACGAGGTCGCCCACGACAAGGAAACCGAGGCCGGGCTTCAGGCCGAGGCCGAGCGCCTGCAGGCCGATCTCGACGCCCGGCTCGCGCTGATGCCCAACGTGCCCGCCGCCGACGTTCCTGACGGCGGCAACGCCGACTACAACCAGGAAGTCCGGCGCTTCGGCCAGCCGACCAAGTTCCCGTTCAAGCCGCGCGAGCACTTCGACATCGGCGAGGGCCTCGGACTGATGGATTTCGAGCGCGCGGCGAAAATCTCCGGCTCGCGCTTCGTCGTGCTGAAGGGCGCGCTGGCGCGGCTCGAACGCGCGCTCGCCGCCTTCATGCTCGACGTGCACACGTCCGAATTCGGCTACACCGAGGTCAACCCTCCGGCGCTGGTCAACGACGCGGCGGCGTTCGGCACCGGCAACCTGCCCAAGTTCGGCACCGACTTGTTCCGCACCGAAAACGGGATGTGGCTGATCCCGACCGCCGAGGTGCCGCTCACCAACCTGGTCGCGGGCGAAATCCTCGACGAGGCGCAGTTGCCCATGCGCATGACGGCGATGACCTGGTGTTTCCGTTCCGAGGCCGGCGCGGCGGGCAAGGACACGCGCGGCATGCTGCGCCAGCACCAGTTCACCAAGGTCGAGCTGGTGTCGATCGCGCATCCCGACCATTCCGAGGCCGAGCACGAGCGCATGACCGGCTGCGCCGAGGAAATCCTCAAGCGCCTCAACCTGCCGTTCCGCACCATCGTGCTGTGCACCGGCGACATGGGCTTTGCCGCGCGCAAGACCTACGACATCGAAGTGTGGTTGCCCGGCCAGGGGCGTTACCGGGAAATTTCGAGTTGCTCCAACTGCGGCGATTTCCAGGCGCGGCGGATGAAGGCCCGGTTCAAGTCGGCCGGCGAAAAGGGCACCCGCTTCGTCCATACCCTCAACGGCTCCGGCATCGCGGTCGGGCGCGCGCTGGTGGCGGTGCTGGAGAATTATCAGCAAGAAGACGGCGGCGTGCGGGTGCCCGAGGCGTTGCGCCCCTATATGGGCGGGTTCGACGTCATCGCCGCGGCGAAGCGTTGACATGGCGCGCGCGCGGCCCAGTCCCGGAAAAGCGCGGCACGTTCCGGTCCATTCCCGCCGCCACGCGCCGCTCCCGCTCGCCAAGGCGCGCGTGCTGGTCACCAACGACGACGGCGTCCATTCGCCGGGCATCCGCATGCTGGCCAAGGTGCTCGCCGGCTGCGCGCGCGAGGTGTGGGTGGTCGCGCCGGAAAGCGAGCAGAGCGCGGTCGCCCATTCGCTCACGCTGCGCCGGCCGTTGCGCGTCCGCCGTCTCGGCGCCCGGCGCTACGCGGTCAACGGCACGCCGACCGACTGCGTGCTGCTGGCGGCGCGCGAGCTGATGCGCGAAACGCCGCCCGACCTCGTCGTCTCGGGCGTCAACCGCGGCGGCAATATCGCCGACGACATCACCTATTCCGGCACCATCGCCGCGGCGATGGAGGCCGCGCTGCTCGGCCTGCCGGCGATCGCGCTGAGCCAGGTGTGCGACGACCGGCACAAGGTCAAGTGGGCGACGGCCGAGCATTGGCTGCGCGGCGTGATCGAGCGGGTCCTGCGCGCGCGCTGGCCGCTCAACGTGCTGATCAACGTCAATTTTCCCGACGTGATGGCGTCCTCGGTCAAGGGCATCGCGGTGGTGCCGCAGGCGCAATGCGAAGGCGGCAGCGATCCGGTGCGCGGGGTCGATCCGCGCGGGATTCCCTATTGGTGGATCGGCGGCGCGCGCGAGGATCAGCCGGTTCCGCCCGGCACCGATCTCGACGCGGTCGAGAAGGGGTCGATCGCGGTGACCCCGCTGACCCTCGACTTGACGCACCGGCCGACCCTCGCCGCCTTGCGCCGGGTGATGTGATGGCCGGCGAACCGCGCAAGGCCCGGGTGCCTGCGGCGTTGATCGCGGAACTGCGCGCGGGCGGCGTCACCGCCAAGGCGGTGCTCGACGCGATCGCGGAAATCCCGCGCGAGAGCTTCGTCCCGCCGGCGTTCCGCGCCAGGGCTTACGACAACGTCGCCTTGCCGATCGGCTTCGAGCAGACCATCAGCCAGCCGTTGGTGGTCGGCCTGATGACCCAGGCGCTCGAATTGACCGACCGCATGAAGGTGCTCGAAATCGGCACCGGCTCGGGCTACCAGACGGCGGTGCTGGCCCGGCTCGCGCGCCGGGTCTACACCATCGAGCGTCACGGCGAATTGCGGCGCGAGGCGGAGCGGCGCCTCGCGGCGCTCCGCCTCACCAACGTCACCGCCCGCACCGGGGACGGCAGCCTCGGCTGGCGGGAGCAGGCGCCGTTCCAGCGCATCCTGGTCACCGCGGCGGCGGCCGACGTGCCGCCGGTGCTGGTCGATCAGCTCGCCCCGGGCGGCGTCATGATCGTGCCGATCGGCGCGGACGACCCGATGCAGCACCTGGTGCGCGTCCGCCGCACCGATCGCGGCGCGGAAACCGAGGACCTGGGGCCGGTCAAGTTCGTGCCGCTGGTGGGCGAGCCGGCCGTTAGTTGATGGATAACCATCCCTGTCGATAATCGGCGCCATGAAACGCTTGGCTGTGATGATTGCCGTGGCGGGGCTCGCGGGGTGCGGGTGGGCGGAATGGCCGCCGCCCGGACACGCGCCGTCGTCCACGCCGGCCGCCCGGGCGCTGCCGCGCATTGTCGTGGCCGACGGCCCGGCGATCACCGTCCAGGCCGGGGAAACCGTGTTCGGCCTGGCCCGGCGCCACAAGGTGCCGCCGCGCGCGATCATCGAGGCCAACAACCTGAAGCCGCCCTACCGGCTCCTCGTCGGCCAGAGATTGACGATCCCGAGCGGGACCGAACACGAAGTCCGCGCCGGCGAAACCATCCACACCATCGCCGCCCGCTACGGCGGCGATCCTTACGAATTGGCGCGCGTCAACGGCGTGCGCCCGCCGTATACGCTCAAGATCGGCGAAAAGCTGGTGATCCCGAACGCGCGCGTCGCGTCGCTCGCGCCGCGCCCCGGCTCCGCCCCGGCGGCGGAGCGGCCGCCGATCGAAGGCCTCCGCGCGCCGACGGTGGAACCCTTGGCGCCGCCCGAGTCCGTCGCGCCATCGCCGGCGTCGCCCGCGCCGGATCCGCCGCAAGCCGCGTCACCCGCGCGCGCGCCCGACAAAACCGTCGATGCCGCCGTCGGCGGATCGGGGCGCCTCGCCTGGCCGGTGCGCGGGCGGGTGATCTCCGGTTACGGCGCGAAGGAAAAGGGCTTGCGCAACGACGGCATCAACATCGCCGCGCCCAAGGGCGCGCCCATCCGCGCCGCCGAATCCGGCACCGTCGCCTATGCCGGCAACGAGTTGCGCGGGTTCGGCAACCTGCTTCTGATCCGGCACGCGAACGGCCTGGTTACCGCGTACGCCCACGCCGACGAGATTCTGGTCAAGCGCGGCGATACGGTATCGCGCGGACAGATCGTGGCGCGGGTCGGCACCACCGGCGGCGTGCCGTCGCCGCAATTGCACTTCGAGGTGCGCCAGGGCCGCCGCGCCGTCGATCCCCAGCCGTATCTGGAGAAAAGCTGACTTTTCGCGTAAAATTCAAGCGTCACAAAACGTTCGTTCAGGGGGGCTAAATGAACATCGCGCCTATCGTCGCGGCGCTCGCCGCGCTTTCGCTCATGCTCGCCGTCGGTTCCGCGGCGGCGGACGAAAAGCTCACGATCAAGTCGCGCAACCTCAAGAACATGGGCGAGGCGGCGCGCGGCGAAGCGGGCGAGCCGATGGAGATCAAGGGCGACCTCAAATTTCCTTCGGAGACGAAGGAGCGCTTTCCGGCGGTGGTTCTGCTGCATACCGTCGGCGGCTACCGCGAGAGCAATGAAGGCTGGCACGCCGACCAATACCGCAAGGCGGGTTTCGCGACTCTGACCTACGAATCGTTTGAGCCGCGCGGCGTCCGGGACGCACCGACCGGGGGCATGGCGAGAATGTGGGGCTCGCTGGTCGCCGACGCGTTCGGCGCGCTGAAGGCGCTCGCCGCCCATCCGCGCATCGACGCCAGGCGCATCGCCGTGACCGGCTACTCGGCGGGCGGCGAGTTGACCCGCGCCCTTGCGTTCGAATCCTTGCGCAAGGCCTTCGTCGCCGACGATCTTCGCTTCGCCGCCCACGTCGCCGTTTATCCGTGCCATCTCTGGGCGGTGCGCCCGGCGCCCAACGCCTTCACCGGCGCGCCGATCCTCGAGCAGCTCGGCGGCGCCGACGACTGCGGGCCCGTCGCCAAGGCTCAAGCCTATTACGACTACCTTAAGGCCCAGGGGCACCCGGCGCCGGTCCGGATCGTTATCTATCCCGACGCGCCGCATTCGTGGACCGACCCCTACTTCTCCTCGACGCGTTTCTTTCCGAACCATGCTTCGCCGTCGAAGTGTCCGCTTTGGCTGATCGGGCAAGGAGGTCCCGGATTTTTCGACAAGGGAGGCGAGCGGCCCTTCAACCCGGAGGAATGGGGGGCCTGCTTGCGGAACAGCAAGGGCTATACCCAGGGCTTCCAGTCCGCCACGCGCGAAAAGTCGACGGCGGACGCCATCGCCTTCATTCGCCAGGCCTTCGGCCAGTAAATCATCCGCGCGCCGGGCGCGATTGACGGCGGCGGATCGGCTCTCTACGGTCACCCGAGGGTGACACGAGGGACCATGGCCCGCGATCGCGCCCGTACCGAAGAAAAGATTCTCGCCGCCGTCGGCGCGATCCTGGCCGAGCCGGGCGGCTCGCGCCGCATCGGGATCAACGCCATCGCCGCCCGGTCCGGCGTCGACAAGGTTCTGATCTACCGCTATTTCGGCGGGCTCGACGGCCTGCTCGCCGCGTTCGCGGCCAAGGCCGATCTCTGGCCCACGGTCGCGGAAGCCATGTCCGCCGCGCCCGAGGCGGGGTCCGATAGCGGTCTCGCGCCCGCGCTCGCCGTCCTGATCCGGGGCTACATCGCGGCGCTCCGGCGCCGACCCGCCACGCTCGAAGCCATCGCCTGGGACATGAGCGAGAAGAACGCCCTCGGCGCGCGGCTCGACGCCCTGCGCGCCGAATGGCGCCGCGACGTCACCCTCCGCCTGTTCCGCCGCCACAAGGTGCCGGCCAAGGTCGACATCGAGGCGGTGATGGCGGTGCTGGCCGCCGCCGCCGATCATCTGGCCGCGCGCGGGCGGCTCGGCGGCGAATTCTACGGTATCGCGCCCGGCGACGCGGACGGGCAGCGGCGCCTGGACGCGGCGTTCGCGGCGATCCTGGAAGGCGTACTCAATTACGCCCAAAGGAAGAAAGATTCAGCCTAGCTTCTTGCCGAGGCGGCCGGCGAGATCCTGGATGAACTGCCACGCGACACGGCCGGAGCGGCTGCCGCGCGTTACCGCCCATTCGTTCGCCTCGCGATCGAGATCGAGTCCCTTGGCCTCGAGGCCGTAGCGCTCGGCGTACCCGCGCACGATGGCGAGATAGGTGTCCTGGTCGCAGACGTGGAAGCCGAGCCATAGTCCGAAGCGGTCGGACAGCGACACTTTCTCTTCGACCGCCTCGGCCGGGTTGATGGCGGTCGAGCGTTCGTTCTCGATCATGTCGCGCGGCATCAGGTGGCGGCGGTTGGAGGTGGCGTAAAAAATCACGTTGTCCGGGCGGCCCTCGATGCCGCCTTCGAGCACGGCCTTGAGCGACTTGTAGGACGCATCGCCCGAATCGAACGACAGGTCGTCGCAAAAGAGGATGCAGCGCCGCGTCTCGTCGCGCAGGCGCGCGAGCAGGGCGGGGAGCGACGGGATTTCCTCGCGATGAATCTCGACCAGCGCCAGCGCGCCCTTTTTCTCGTCGTTGACCTGGGCGTGGACCGCCTTGATCAGCGAGCTTTTGCCGGTGCCGCGCGCGCCCCACAGGAGCGCGTTGTTGGCCGGCAGCCCCTGGGCGAAGCGGCGGGTGTTGTCGAGCAGCAGCGCCGCCTGGCGGTCGATTCCCCTGAGCAGCTGCAGTTCGACCCGGTTGACCCGCGCGACGCTTTCCAGCCGTTCGCCCTCGGCGTGCCAGACGAAGGCGTCGGCCTCGGTCAGCGCGGCGGACCGCGGCTTGGGCGGCGCGCGGCGCTCGAGGGCTTCGGCGATGCGCCGGAGCAGCGGCAGGAGTTCGATGTCGCTCATGGACGGCTTCGTTCCCGGGAGCAGGCCCGGACGGTAGCGCGAAGCGCCCGCTTTTCCAAGGACCTCCCGGTTCCGGGTCGGGGGCTGGGCGGCGGCTTTGCATTTGCATCCTGGGGACCGGTCGGTATAGTCCGCAGTCCGTTCAACGAGGGAGTTTTCGATGCTGATATCACCCGCGTATGCGCAGGCGGCCGGCGGCGGCATTGGCGGCGGCGGACTCGAGGCGTTGCTGCCGCTCGTTCTCATCTTCGTCGTCTTTTATTTCCTGCTCATCCGACCGCAGCAGAAGAAGATGAAGCAGCATCGCGAAATGCTGTCGGCGGTCCGCCGCGGCGACAAGGTGGTGACCGGCGGCGGCATTCTCGGTACCGTGACCAAGATCGTCGACGACCACGAACTCCAGGTCGAAATCGCCGAAGGGGTGCGCGTGCGCGTCCAGCGCCAGACGCTGGCGGCGGTGCTGACCCATCCCGAGCCCGCCAACCAGAACCCGCCCCCGGGCGGCGCGGGCGGAACGGGCCCGGGACAAGGCGGCGGTTCCATCCTCTCCAAGCTTTTCGGCGGCAAAGGGAACTGAACGGACGGCGGCCGCCAAGGCCGCCGCCGCGGGAGCGCGCGGGCGATGGTCAATATTCCCCGTTGGAAAGTCATCGTTATCCTGGCGACGTTGATCCTGGGCTGCCTGGCGGCGGTGCCGAGTTTTCTCGCGCCGGCGACGCTCGCGGCGCTGCCCAAGTGGCTGCCGAAGAACACGTTCGTCCTCGGCCTCGACCTGCAGGGCGGCTCGCACCTGCTGCTCGAGGTCGATTTCGCGACCGTCATCCGCGAGCGCATGGAATCGCTGGTCGATACGGTGCGCGGCGAGCTGCGCAAGGAGCGCATCCAGTACGAGCGCCTCGGCGCCACCGCCGACGGCGTTTCGTTCGTCGTGCGCAACGCCGCCGAGGCCGAAAAGGCGCGCGAGCTGGTGCGCAAGCTGGATAACGATTTCGCGACGACGGCGGGCGAGGGCGGCCGCATCGTCATGACCCTGAAGCCCGAGGCGCTGCGCCAGCGCAAGCTCGCCACCGTCGACCAGTCGATCGAAATCGTGCGCCGCCGCATCGACGAAACCGGCGTGCGCGAGCCGTCGATCCAGCGCCAGGGCGAGGACCGCATCGTCGTGCAGCTGCCGGGCCTGGACGATCCGGAACGGATGAAGCGGCTGCTGGGGCGCACCGCCAAGATGACCTTCCACCTGCTCGACGAGCGCGGCAGCGTCGAGGACGCGCTCGCGGGCCGCGTGCCGGCGGGCTCGCAACTGCTGCCCGGAGCCGAGGCCGACCGCGCCGGCGGCCGCCCGAGTCACTATTTGATCCAAAAGCGCGTCATGGTCAGCGGCGACACCCTGATCGACTCGCAGCCGACCTTCGATCAGCGCACCGGCGAGGCGGTTGTCAGTTTCCGGTTCGATTCGAACGGCGCCAAGCGCTTCGGCGACGTGACCGGCAAGAACGTCGGCAAGCCGTTCGCCATCGTGCTCGACGGCAAGGTCATCAGCGCGCCGGTCATTCGCGAGCCGATCTTGGGTGGATCGGGTCAGATCAGCGGCGGCTTCACCATCCAGGGCGCGCGCGACCTCGCGCTGCTGCTGCGCGCGGGCGCGCTTCCGGCGCCGCTCACCATCCTCGAGGAGCGCACGGTCGGGCCCGGCCTCGGCGCCGATTCGATCGAGGCCGGCAGCATCGCCGCCGTCATCGGCACGGCGATGGTGATGGGATTCATGATCCTGGCCTACGGCCTGTTCGGGGTCGTCGCCAACATCGCCCTGGTTCTCAATTTGATATTGATCCTCGGCGCCATGTCGGTGCTGCAGGCGACGCTGACGCTGCCCGGCATCGCCGGCATCGTGCTGACCGTCGGCATGGCGGTCGACGCCAACGTGCTGATCTACGAGCGCATGCGCGAGGAAACGCGCCTCGGCCGGCCGCCGTTGTCGGCCATGGACGCGGGCTACGCGCGCGCCATGACCACCATCATCGACTCCAATCTCACCACCCTGATCGCGGCGGCGGTGCTCTACTTCCTCGGTTCGGGTCCGATCCGCGGTTTCGCGGTGACGCTCTCGCTCGGCATCGTGACCTCCATGTTCACGGCCATTTCGGTCGCGCGGCTGATGACGGTGGGCTGGCTCCGGCTCGCGCGGCCCAAGTTGTTGCCGATCTGACGGGAAGGGACGGTCATCATGTTCCGCGGCATCATCTGGATTCCCCCCGACACCCGTTTTCCGTTCATCCGGCTGCGATTCTATTTTTTCGCGATTTCCGGATTTTTGATGCTGGCGACCGTGGCGCTGATGGCGACGCGCGGGCTCAACTACGGCATCGATTTCACCGGCGGCATCATGATCGAAGCGCGATTCCAGGGGCCGGTCGACGTGGCGGCGACCCGCGCCAAGGTCGATTCGCTCAACCTCGGCGGCACCGAGATCCAGGGTTTCGGCGGCCCGAACGAGGTGCTGATCCGGCTGCCCCGCCAGGAGGGCGACGAAAAGGCGCAAAGCGCGGCGGTGGAGAAGGTCAAGGCCATCCTCGGTCCCGGCGTCGAATACCGCCGGGTCGAGACGGTGGGGCCCAAGGTCGGCGCCGAACTGCTGCGCGAGAGCATCGTCGCCGTGATCGTCTCGCTCGGCGGCATCCTGGTCTACATCTGGTTCCGGTTCGAATGGAAATGGGGCGCGGCCGCCATCGCCGCGCTGTTCCACGACGTGATTTCGACCATCGGGGTGTTCTCGCTCTCCGGACTCGAATTCAACTTGTCGACGGTGGCGGCGCTGCTCACCATCGCCGGCTATTCGATCAACGACACGGTGGTGATCCTCGACCGGGTGCGCGAGAACCTGCGCAAGTTCAAGACCATGCCGCTGCCCGAGTTGTTCGACCGCAGCATCAACGAGACGCTGTCGCGCACCATCAACACCTCGGGCACCGTGTTCCTGACCGTGCTCGCCCTGTTCGCCTTCGGCGGTCCGGTGATCCGCGATTTCAGCTTCGCGCTGCTGTGGGGCGTGATCGTCGGCAGCTTTTCGACCATCTGCGTCGCGCTGCCGATGCTGCTTTATATGAACATCGATCGCGGCGCGCATGACGCGCCCGCGAAGGAGACGGCGCCGAAGGCGCCGTGACCTCGGCCGATGAGCCTCGACATCACCCCGCTCGTGCCGTCCGGCCGGCAGGTGATCGAGGCCTACGGCGACGGCGGGTTCGTGATCGCCGGCGCGCGTTACACGGGCTCCGTGATCGTGTTCCCCGAACGGACCTTTGTCTGGAGGGCCGCGGCGGTCGCCGACGTGACCGAGGCGGCGCTCGCGCCTCTGTTCGAGGCGCCGGCACCGGCCGAAATCCTGGTCATCGGCTGCGGGCCGCGGTTTCTGCCCGCGCCCGTCGCGTTGCGCGCCGCGATTCGGGCGCGCGGGCCCGCGCTCGAATGGATGGATACCGGGGCCGCCTGCCGCACCTTCAATGTGTTGCTGGCCGAAGGCCGCCCCGTTGCCGCCGCGCTGATTGCGGTCGCTTGAACAAGCCCGCCGATTTAAGCAGCCTTGCGACGCTTCATCGCCTGATCGAGGTCGTAGGTCGCCTGCAGATTCATCCAGAGCTTCGCCGAAGTACCAAGCGCCTGGGCGAGGTCCAACGCGGCGTCCGCCGTGACCCCCCGCTTGCCCTTGATGAATTCGTTCAAGCGCGCCGGGGTCCAGCCGAGTTTTCGCGCGAAGACAACTTGGGTCGTTCCGGCCGGTTGGAGAAATTCCTCCCAAAGAAGAATAGGGGGATTCGCAAAAATCCCCCTCCCCCCTTGCGGGGGAGGGTTGGGGTGGGGGGCATCTCGGGCGATTACGTCATCCGCTTTATCTCATCATACCTTAAACAAAAAGCCCGGCCTCGCGGCCGGGCTTTTCATTAGTCTGATACGTTGCTCAGTAGATATTCTGCGCCGACACCATGGCGTAGAGCATCGGGATCGACAGCATGGTGTTGAAGCGCGAGGTGAGCCCGGCCATGCGCGCGGCCTTGGCCTTGGCGTCGGCGTCGACCTGGACCATGCCCAGCGCCTTCTGCTGGTTGGGCCAGATGATGAACCAGACGTTGAACCACATGATGGTGCCGAGCCACATGCCGATGCCGATGGCGATGCTCTTCGGCACGGCGAAGCCGCTGGCGGCGCCGAGCGTGAGGGCGTCGACCAGGTAGCCGTTCATCCCGGCGAGGATCAGGCCGGTGACGATGGTCCCCATCGCCGCCCAGCGGAACCAGAACAGCGCGGCGGGCGCGATCACCTTGCTGATCGCCGGCTTCTGCTCGTCGGGGATCTTCGGCATGCTCGGCGTCTGCACGAAGTTGAAGTACCACAGCAGGCCGATCCACATCACGCCCGACAGCACGTGCAGCCAGCGGAACAAGAACGTCCACCACGCGTAGTCGCCGGGGGCGCCCTGCTTGGTCGCGCCGACGACAATGACGATCATCAGGATCGTCAGCACGAAACCCGCGATGATCGTGTTGCGTAGATTGAGCAGAATGCTTGCCATGATCCCTCCGTTGCTGGCCTGGAAAAACCCGAATGCCCGTCCGGGTATTGGCGGGCGGGCGTGAACCGACGTTCGTGATTCCCAATATAAACGTGCCGGCTGGAGGCGCAAATCGTGTTGTGCCCCGCCGCGCCGGCGCGGGCGGTTTCGCGTGATAGCTTCGGGCACGAAGCCGATGACGACGCCAGCGACAGAACCGACCGATTCGGATTTCGCCTATTGCGCCGCGCTCGCGCGTTCCGACGACCGCGACCGTTATTTGGCGGCGCAATTCGCGCCGCCGTCCGCCCGCGCGCGCGTGATCGCGCTGCTGGCGGTGAACGCCGAAATCGCGCGCGTGGCGCGGGCCGCGCGCGAGCCCTTGCTCGCCGACATGCGTCTCAAATGGTGGCGCGACGCGGTGCTCGCCGCGCTCGGCGGTGCCGCGCCGGCGCAACCGGCGCTCGCCGCCTTCGCCCGTGCGGCGGCGGAATCGGGCTTGCGCGCCGATCGGCTCGCCGATCCGTTCGACCGCCTGATCGCCGCCCGGGTCGGCGGCC
>VGZQ01000036.1 GCA_016872535.1 Rhodospirillales bacterium
CACGGGACCGCCGCCGGACGGCGCCGCAGGCGCCGGGGCGCTTGCGGCCGGAGCGGCGGCGCTCGCCGCCGGGGCGGTTTTGCCCTCGGCCATGGCGTTCAGTTCCGCGATCAGTTCGGAATCCTGACCTTCGGGTTCGGAGCCGTTTTTCTCAAGCTCGCCCAGCAAATTGCGAATGCGATCGAGACACTTGAGGATGAGCGTGACCGCCTCCGGCGTCACCGGCAGCACGCCGTCGCGGAATTTGCCGAGAACGTTTTCGCCGGCGTGCGCGACCGACTCCAGGCGGGGCAAGCCAAGAAAACCGCAGGTGCCCTTGATCGTGTGCACCAGCCGGAAAATGTTTCCGAGGATGGCGGTATCGCTCGGATCCTGCTCGAACTTGACGAGTTCGAGGTCGAGGACCGAAAGGCTTTCCGCCGTTTCGGTCAGGAATTCGTTCAACAGATCGTCCATGGCAAGGTTCCTTGAAGGAAGTTTCGCCCTAATTAACGAAACTCCGGGTCGCACCAAAGGCTTACACTTTCACCGGCCACGCCCGGCGAATCGGCAACACGAAGGTGGGCAGTGTACCCGGCAAACCCCTGCCCCCTAGTAAGGTTTATCCCTTAACGGGGCACCGGATTTTAGCCAGTTTTCGATGGTTAACCAAAGCCAAGGACCACCTAAGTCGCATCCCGATTAATCGGAACATGGGCGGCATTGTTAGGCATGGGCCCTAGGCGCGCGGGAGGACGGCTCCAAGACGGATTTGGTCCTCTTCCTTCAGTACCTCTACATTCCCGCCCAACGCCCCGGCCAAGCATTGGGCCCACACCGCGTGAATTTCGCGCGGAGACGCCCGTTCGGGCTCCAGGCTTCCCGCAAGGGCGGCGGCGATTTCGACCCTGACCGAGGCGCCCTTTCCGAAGGCGGTTATGCTTACCCCGACCCCTTCGGGGAGCTCGGCGGCCTGAATGCGGATTACGCCCCCCCGGGGTAGGCATCCGGCGGCAACCATGGCGAGAACCAGCGCCAGCCGAACCCCATCCGAAGCCAGGCGCACCGAGGCAGCGGGTCCGGCGACGGGCTCCAGACGCACCGGGCTACCGGCAACGTACCCCTCGACCAGGCTCGCGGCCTCCGCCAGCCCTTGGGCCGGCGGATTGGCGCCGAAGGCGGCTCGGAAAAAAGCGACGCGGCCGTTAACCTGCCGGGCGCTCTGGCCGACGAGGGCCAAGGCCTCGGTGTCGGCGCCCGGTGTGCTTTCAGCGGCCAGCTCGATGCCGTTGGCGATCGCGCCCGCGACGCCAGCCAGATCGTGGCACAGCCGCGAACACACCAACTGCGCGAGACGAAGATCGGCGCGCCCGGCCATGAACGATCAGCGCCCCTCCCCCAACAATGCCCGCGCAATGGCGTGCACTTCGGGGCTGCCGTCGGCGCTGCCCGACAGCCCGGCCGTGCGCGCCTTGATCTCGTCGCGGATTTCGGCGGCAATCGATTCCGGCGCCGCGTTCGCGTGGCGGGAAAGCACGGCGACGATCGACTGAAGGGCCAGGATGTGGGCCGCGAAGCTTTCGGTTTCCTGCGCGCGTTCGGTCGCCGAACGGGCGAAATTGGCCAATTGCTCGGCGATGCCCTTCAGGCTTCCCTCGATCTCCCGGATCTGGCCGAACAGCTTCGACAGCTCCGCTTCGTCGATCGGCGGGCGCTTTCCCATCGCTTCCCCCGGGGGCGTGGATATGTCACCGGCCATGACGACGTCCTCGGTTGCTTCGGAAAATAGGGCGGGAACCCGCTCCGGGGCAGGATACCCCGCTTGGCGGCCCTTGTCATGAACGTTGGCGGCAAGCGCGCCCCGCGCCAAGCGGCGGTTGGCGGAATACCGATCCCGGTCTACAATGGTCGGCGCCGGAAGACGCCACGCGCTTCCAGCGACGGAACCGGGAGGATGACATGAAATCGGTCTTGCAAGGTCTCGCCGCCGCGATCGTGATCGCCGTGGTTGCCGGCGTGGTGCTGAGCGCCACCGGCCAGAGCAGCGCGAACAAATTTACGACTTCCAGCACGCGCCTTTGAGGCGCCGGCCGGCTACCCGCCGGCAACCGCCGCCAACAGGCACAGCCACAAACCGCCCGCCAGATGGATCGCGAGCGTCAGCTTGATCGCGCGGGTGAGGTCGAGGCGGGAACCGCTTAAATCCTTCGCGGCGATACCGGCCAGGCCCAACAAGGCGACCGGTACCACCAAACTCCACACCGGCAGGACATCGAGCGAGACGCCTCCCGCCAGGGACGCCGCGGCGGCCGCCTGCACGCCGGCATAAAGAACCCTGGTCCCCCGGGGGCCCAAGCGAACCGCCAGGGTCCGCTTGTCCGCCCCTTCGTCCGCAGCCGCGTCGGGCACTTCGTTGGCGATCAGAACCGCGGCGATCCAGCATCCGAGCGGGAGCGACAACAGGGCGGCGAGCGGCACATGCGAACCCGCCTGCAGCCAGGCGGCCCCGACGACCGGCAGCACGCCGAAGCCGATGCCGACGGCGATCTCGCCCAAACCCCGGCCGGCGAGATGAACCGGCGGCAGGGAATAGAGAAGCCCGAGCCCGACTCCGATCGCGCCCAACGCCAATACCATCGGCCCCTTGAGGGCGACCAAAGCGATCCCCAACAGAACCCCGGCGCCGAGAAGCGCGTGGGCGAGGCGAGCCATTTCGTCCTCGCCCAACACCCCGTTCTGGATGAACCGCGAGCCGCCGGTAAAGGGATGAATCCGATCGAGATTGGCCTGGTCGCAGCCGCTTCGGGAATCGCAGACGTCGTTGTAGACATTGACTGCGGCATGCACGCAGACAGTAGCCGCCAGAGCCAGAGCAAAAGCGCCGCCGTCGAACGCACCCCCGTGTCGCGCCCCGGCGACGGTCCCGATCGCCACCGGCAGGACCGAGGCGGTGAAAAACATCGGCCGGGTCGCAAGAAAAAGCCGCTTCGCGACGCGAAGCGGCGAAGTTCCTCCCAGTACGGATACGGCGGGTTCGTTCAACGGGTTCTAACGCCCGCCGCCCTTCAATTCCGCGACCCACAAGGGGTGATGCTCGCGCGCCCAGTTCTCGTCCACCTGCCCGGTGGTGACCGCGTCGAGCGCACCCTCCATGCCGACGGTGCCGAGATAGATGTGCCCGAGAATCAGCGCAATCATGACCAGGGCCACGATCCCGTGCCAGAGCAGCGAGAGCTGGGTTTCCTGCAGGGCCGTCAACTGGGTCGGCAGGCCGGCCCCGAACATGTTCAAGACCTTGAAGGTCGGCGCCCACGGAGCGAATTCGAACGGAAACAGCAGGCAAATGCCCGATACCGTGAGCAGGGCGCCGCCGATCACGGTCACCCAGAACACAATCTTCTGGCCGGCGTTGAACTTGTAGGCGGGCGGATGCGCGCCCTTGGTGAACATGCCGCCGCCCATCGCCAGCCACTTGAGGTCGGCCATGGTCGGCAGGTTATGCCGAATCCACAGCACGAAGATCATGACAATGCCGACGATGAACGCGAACGCGATGTAATTGTGCGATACCTTGCCCCAATAGGTGATTTCGGCGAAGGCGCCCTGGCCGATGAGGGGCATCAGCACGTAGCGGCCGTAGAGAACGTTGAGACCGGTGAGCGCCAGGATGATGAACGACGTCGCCGTCAGCCAATGGGCGAAGCGGTCGACGGCGGTGAAACGCTCGATGGTGCGGCCCGACATTCCCGCTTCGACCTTGATCCGGCCGCGCACCAGGAAATAGAGCCCGGCGAGCACGATGACGGCGAGCATCCCCCAACCGCCCCACACCGACATCGGGCCGTTGCGGAAAGCGCGCAGATTGTCGCCTTCGGATTGCACCAGGACGCCGGCCTTCTTGTCGGGAATCGACACGTATCCTTCGATACCCTGGCGCACCGAGCGCCACGTTTCCGCGGTGCCCTCGACCCCGCGCACGCCGCCCGACGGGATTTCGCTGGTCTGGGCGAAAGCCTGATGTCCGAGCGACGGCGATCCGGTCAATCCGACCGCCACCGCGTAAGTCAACGCCGCCGCGAATCCCAACGCACCCAGCGCCTTGCCTATCCGGTTGCGGATCATGGTTTTCTCCCCCTTCTCGGAGCTTCGGGACGGTTTATTTCTTGGCCGGTTCGTCGCCGACACGAACGTCGAGGCCGCGCGTCGGCACCGTGGCCGTGAGCCCCAGGCTGGTGCCCGCCTGTTCCGCGGCGCGCTCGCGCAACACGGACACCTGCGCCTCGCTCAAGGTGTCGTCCTTCTGGCCCAGGTATTGGCCTTTTTTGTACATGGTGACCCGGCCTTGCTCTTCGCCGCGACAAGCGGTGAGGGCCACGGCGGCCACGAGGACCGCGACCAAGGCAACGGTTTTTCTGGTCATGGATATCTCCCTGGTATTGGTTCGCTCTAGCCCATAACGCATCCCCCCAATCAAATAAAGGGGATCGCAGCCAAGCCACGCGGGCGAAGAAGGCGGCACCGCGATCCGTTCGCGATGCCGCCTTGCCTTCGATCCGTCGCGTCTCCGAACTCTCTTACGTGCCGGCCTTCTGGCGATAGGCCGTGCCCCAGCCCCACGCGCCGGAGCCGAAGCCGCGCGACACCACGCGCTCGCGGTAGATGTTGGAGACCATGTCGCCGTCGCCGGCGAGCAGGGCCTTGGTCGCGCACATTTCGGCGCAGAGCGGCAGTTTGCCCTCGGCCAAGCGATTGCGGCCGTACTTGCGGAACTCCTCGGCCGAGTGGTCTTTTTCCGGACCGCCGTTGCAGAAGGTGCACTTGTCCATCTTGCCGCGGCTGCCGAAGTTGCCGGCTTGCGGGTACTGCGGCGCGCCGAACGGGCACGCGAAGAAACAGTAGCCGCAACCGATGCACAAGTCCTTGGAGTGCAGGACCACGCCCTGTTCGGTCTGGTAGATGCAATCGACCGGACAGACCGCGATGCACGGCGCGTCCGAACAATGCATGCAGGCGACCGAAATCGAGCGCTCGCCCGGCTTGCCGTCGTTCAACGTGACGACCCTCCGCCGGTTGATGCCCCACGGCACCTCGTTTTCGTTTTTGCACGCCGTGACGCAGCCGTTGCACTCGATGCAGCGCTCGGCGTCAATCAGGAACCTCATTCTAGCCATGGCTGTTTCTCCCTATTCCTGCGCTGCCCGTTATGCCTTCTCGACCCGACAAAGCGTGGTCTTGGTTTCCTGCATGGACGTTACCGTGTCGTAGCCGTAGGTGCCGCACATGTTGGCCGCTTCGCCGAGCACATACGGATCGGTGCCCGTCGGGTACTTGGCCCTGAGGCTCTGGCCCTGCCAATGGCCGCCGAAGTGGAACGGCATCCACATCACGCCGACGCCAACCCGTTCGGTGACCATGGCCTTAACCTTGACCTTGGCGCCGTTCGGGCTATGCACCCAGACCATGACCCCGTCCTTGATGCCCTTGTCGTTGGCGTCCTTCGGGTTGATCTCGACGTACATGTCCTGCTGCAGTTCGGCGAGCCATTTGTTGGTCCGCGACTCGTCGCCGCCGCCTTCATACTCCACGATGCGTCCCGAGGTGAGAATGGTCGGGAACTGCTTGGAATAATCGTCCTTCTGGACCGATTCGTAGAGCACCGGCAGACGGTGAAGCTTCTTGTCCTTGTAGGTCGGATACTTGGCGACCAATTCGCGATCCGGCGCATAGAGGGGCTCGCGATGGATCGGTACCGGGTCGGGCAGGTTCCACGCCAAGGCGCGGGCCTTGCCGTTGCCGAAGGGCGCGACGCCGTGCTTGATGGCCACGCGCTGGATGCCGCCCGACAAGTCGGTGGCGAAGTTGACGCCGTCGGGATTCGCGCCGCCGATCTTCTCGATCGTCGCGCGTTCCGCGTCGGTCAGGTCCTTGTCCCAGCCGAGCTTCTTGAGCATCCCGTATGTGACCGCCGGATGGCCGTCCTTGATCTCGGCGCCGACCGGGTACGAGCCGACGGCGAGCGTGCTGACCCCGTTGTGGTCCGGGAACAGAGCGCGGAAGTTCAGTCCGCCCTCGGCCACCGGCTTCGAGGTGTCGTAGAGGTTCGGCGTACCGGTGTGCTTCATCGCCGCGGTGCCCCAGCACGGCCACGGCAAGCCGTAGTATTCGCCGTTGCACGGACCGCCGTTGGCACGCAGCGTCGTCCTGTCGAAGGTGTGCTGGTTGGCCATGTGCAACTTGAGCCGTTCCGGCGATTGCCCGGTGTAGCCGATGGTCCACATCCCCTTGTTGAATTCGAGGGTGATGGATTCCGGCTCCGGTTCGTTGCCGTTGACCTTGATGTGCTTGAACATCTCCTTCTCGAAGCCGAACTTCTTGGCGAAGAGATACATGATCTCGTGATCGGGCTTCGTTTCGAAGATCGGCTTCGCCACCCGCTCGCGCCATTGGAGCGAACGGTTGGAGGCGGTCACCGAGCCGGACGTCTCGAACTGCGTGCACGCCGGCAGCAGGTAGATCCCGTCCTTGCGATCCGGGATGACGGCGGAGAACGTCGGCACCGGATCGACGATGACCAGCATGTCGAGCTTGTCCATCGCCTTCTTCATGTCGGTCAAGCGGGTCTGCGAGTTGGGGGCGTGGCCCCAGAAGACCATGGCACGGACGTTGTCCGGCTGATCCATGTTCTTCTTGTCCTCGAGCACGCCGTCGAACCAGCGCGAAACCGGAATGCCGGCCGATTCCATGAGCTTCTTGTCCTTGAAGCGCTTGACCATGTCGTCGTAGCTGACATCCCAAACCCGCGACCAGTGCTTCCACGCGCCCTCGATCAGGCCGTAGTAGCCGGGCAGCGAATCGACCGTTATGCCGAAATCGGTCGCGCCCTGGACGTTGTCGTGGCCGCGGAAGATGTTGCACCCGCCGCCCGAGACGCCCATGTTGCCGAGGGCGAGTTGCAGGATCGTGTAGGCCCGGATGTTGCCGGTGGTGGCGTGGTGGTGCTGGGTGCCGCCCATGCACCATACCAGCGTGCCCGGCTTATTGTTCACCAATGTGCGGGCGACGCGCTTCAACTGCTCGCCCGGAACGCCGGAAACGCGCTCGGCCTCCTCGGGCGTCCACTTCTTCACCTCCTCGCGGGCCTTGTCCATGCCGTAGACGCGCTGGTGGATGAACTCCTTGTCCTCCCAGCCGTTCTCGAACACGTGCCACAGGATGCCGAAGATCACCGCCACGTCGGTGCCGGGGCGGAAGCGGACGTATTCGTTGGCGTGCGCGGCCGTTCGGGTGAAACGCGGATCGCACACGATGATCTGGGCGTTGTTCTGCTCCTTGCCCTTGAGGATCATCTGCACCGCGACGGGATGCGCTTCGGCCGGATTCGAGCCGATGAACAGCATCGCGCGCGACTTCTGCATGTCGCTGTAGGAGTTGGTCATCGCGCCGTAGCCGAAGGTTTGCGCCACGCCCGCCACCGTGGTCGAGTGGCAGATGCGCGCCTGGTGGTCGACGTTGTTGGTGCCCCAGAACGCGGCGAACTTGCGGAAAAGATACGCCTGCTCGTTGCTGAACTTGGCGGAACCGAGCCAATAGACCGAGTCCGGCCCGGACTTCTGGCGGATGTCGAGCATCTTGTCGCCGATCTCGTTGATCGCCTGGTCCCAGCTCATCCGCACCCATTTACCGCCGGCCATCTTCATCGGGTACTTGAGCCGGCGTTCGTTATGGGTGTGCTCGCGCACCGCCGCGCCCTTGGCGCAGTGGCTGCCGAGGTTGATCGGGCTGTCGAAGCCCGGTTCCTGGCCGACCCACACGCCGTTCTGGACTTCGGCGATCACGGTGCAGCCGACCGAGCAGTGCGGGCAAACCGACTTGGCGATATCGATCTTGCCCGCGCCGGCGGCGGGCGCCTGCGCCTTGGCCAAACCCGCCGGCAGGGCGGAAGCCACCGCCGCGGCGGATGCCGTGAGGCCGGAGCGCTTGAGGAACGCGCGCCGATCCATCGCGCCGCCGATCACGCCGGCCAGCGCCTTTTTGATGCCGCCCGAAGCGGTGGTCGCGGAGGTTCTTTTGGTCAACATGGCTGTTCTCTCCCTTGTTCCGGTCAGCGGGCGAGTTCGTAGTATTTGCGGACGTGATCGGTCTCGCGGTAGCCGCCGTCCTCGGCGCGCTCGGTCGGAGCCGACGCCTGGACCGTGCCGGTCGCGGCCGTCGCGCCGGCGACGCCGGCGGCGAGCCCGACGAACTTGAGAAGCTCGCGCCGGGACGTGGCATGGATGTCTTTTCGATCGCTCATGTTTTGTCTCCCTTTCAAACTCGCGTAACCCCGTTAATCCCGAATTCGTGGTCGCAACGTGTATCGATCCCGCCGAACCTTACGCGTCGGCGGCAAATCCTTCCCGCTCGATCGCCATGAACAGTTTTCCGATCGTGCCGAGCGGCGCGTAGAGGCGCGCCGACTGGGCTTTCTCCAAATCGGCGAAGAAACGCGCCGCCCAGGGTTCGAGGTGCGCCTGGAAAAACGCGCGCTGGTCGTTGATCGGCTTCGGGGCACCGAACGTTCCGGCGATCAGCCCGTGCATGATCTCGCACATGAAGGCGATATGATCTTCGGGCTCGGTCGTTTCCGCCCGCGCGCCGATCCCGAGCCGGGCCAAATCGCCGCGCAGGTCGGCGAGCGGTTTGTCGTAGACGAGCCCCGTCCGATAGTAGGAGGCGTAAGGCAGCAATTCGCCGCCCGCGCCCATGCCTACGAATAGCGCATTGAATTCTTCGGTCGCGTCCTCGACCGTCGCGGCGCGCGCGGAACGCGCCAGAAGCCCGATCGCCCGGCCGAATTCGCTGTCGTCGCCGCTCAAGTCGCCGACGAACCCGATGGCCGCCGCATCGAGCGGTCGCGCGAGCATCCGGGAGAACAGCGCGTAAAAGCCCGCGCGCGCGGAATCTTCCTCGCTCAACGCTTCCGGCTGAAAAGCGGATGTCCCGGTCAATGCGCCTGGATCAACGGCCGTCGTCGCCAAAGGCCCCTCCTCCCAAGATAAAGCCCTGCCTTCCCCGCGCGGACAAACGAGCGATAGGCGTTAATAATCATATCGAAGACCGATATGACGCGCAAAGCATTTCGACGACACGATTTCGTTATAACCCGCTCGAACAAAAGGAATTACGCCCCTTGTGTATTCAGTTATCCGAATATGGCTTATATGCCGCGCATTTGAAAACTTTTTGGGGTTTTTTATCCACTTTCATTTTTTCCTGACATGGAAATTTGTTCTTCGGCGGATTTTTTCCCCGCCGCGTCCGGCGCCTCGGTCAACGCGCCTTCGCGCGGTGTCGATTCTATTTCTTTTTGCGCCGACACCGACGATTCGTCGGGGGCTGTCTCCGCCGTCGTGGCGGACGATTGGGTCTTGTCCTTGTCGTCGTCGAACAAATAGCCGACCCCGGCGCGAAACAGCGTGTCGGTCGCCGCGTTGATCGGAACAAAAGTCTTGTTGTAGTCCTCCATGTGCATCTCGAAGGGAAAGGGCTCGGTGAACGCGGGGTCGCTCCGCCACAACTTGCGCAGCGCGGCGGTGCGGGTTTCCTCCGGCACGCCCTCGCGCATGAACAGCGAATAGTCGGAATCCTTGCCCAGGCTTTCGATCGGCGGCAGGTCCTTCGTGGCCTCGTCGATTTTCTTCTGCCGTTCGGCTTCGTCGGCCGCCGGCGTCGCCGGCGCCGCCTCCGCTGGAACCCGCGCCGCCGTCATTGTCTCGGATCGCGGTTGCTTTTCGACGGCGGCTTCGCGCTTCAAGCGCGACCAGCGCGCGAGCCGCCCCTCGCCGGGCCGCCCTTCGGGTTCTTGGTCGTCGATCTTTCTAACCACGGCGGCCCTCTCCCGGCCCGCGCCGGCCAAACCCGACCTTGTCGGGATCGGCGCGGTCGCGCTGGCGCTTCACGAACGGCGCTTCCACGTGATGGCGGGCGACGAAGTCCTCGACCCAGGCGCGGATTGCGTCGGGCATCGGCACCGTGTCCACGGTTTCTTCCCCGCTTTGGCTGTAACAACCGGCCTCGAACGGACAGACGGTGGCCAGAAACGGCCGCATCTCGCGCCCCGGCGTGTTGGTTGGGTCCGGGCGCAGCACCACGTATACTCGGGGAGAGCCGCTGATGATATTGGTCTGGTAACCTTCCGTATCCTTGCGGTGCATCTCCACCGGCGGCGCGGGCGCGAGCCAGCGGACCGATCCCTCGCTCTCGCCGAGCTTCCTCCATTCGCCCGTGTCGGCAATGCCCGGCACCACCTCGACCGCGTGCCAAACGTGATCGCGCCAGGGATCCTCGAGGCGGCGGCGCTCCAGCACCACGCCGACGTTCATGCGTTCGGAAATCGCGCTTGCCGGAGCAGTCATGCCTTGATCCTTTTGTTGCCGTCAGCTCCGTCAACGACCGATGGATGGTGGGTCGAATCCGTGGCCTAGGTTAGAACCTAATCCGGCACCCGGCAATAAATCGGGGTCGACAAGCGGGGATTGCCGCGTTCAGCAGACCGGCGACTATCCTTCTGGACGCATCGCAAATGCATAATAGCCCAACATTATTCAGGTTTGGTTCTGCAAAAGCCCTTTCATAAACCGCCCGACCAGGGCATCGCCATCCCGCGTCTCGGGGTGAATCATCCAGATGTCTTTCTCCAAGGTCGTGCCGACGATGGGCAACGCCTTCAGCGAGCCGGTTTCGACTTCCTCGCGCACCGCCGACGCCAACACCAGGGACACGCCCAGTCCCGCCTTGACCGCGGCTTTGACCGCTTCGGTGCTGCCTAGATTCGCCGCGACGCGGAGTTTGCGGACCATGTCGCCGAAAACCTTGCGCAACAGCGTCGCCGTTCCCGTGCCAGCCTCGCCGCCGATCCAGGTCGCTTCGAGCAGCCACTCCTTCTTGACTCCCGCATGCTCGGCCCAGGGATGATCGGGCCGGACGATGACGACCAGCGGCTCTTGCCGCCACACCGTCGCCACAAATCCCGGCCGGTCGTCCCACCATTCCATGAGCCCGAGATCCAGCTCGCCCTGCGCCAGTTTCTGCATGATCTCCGGATTGGACCCGATGGTCAGTTCCACGGCGTCATCCGAGCCGGCCTGGTCGACAAATCGTTTGATGTAGGGCTGGAGAACGTAAATGCCGATGTTGCTGCTCGCGCCGACGACGATGGAGGAATGATTGGCAGCGTGATACGCCCGCGAGGCCAGTCTGAGCAGGCTGCTTGCGTAGGGCAGGAAACGCTCGCCCTCGGGCGTCGCCGTGCATTTCGTCCGGCTGCGCGTAACCAGAGTGACCCCCAAACTTTCCTCGAGCTTTTGCAATTGCAGCGAGACCGTCGGCTGCGCGCGCCCCAGGCGTCGCGCGGCTTCCTGAAATCCGCCCGTTTCGAGGATCGTCATGAACGTTTGTACGTATGTCAGATTCAGCATGACACAATATCGGAAGCCAGCGACGGATGGTTGACCGCGCCCGGAGGCGGACGAACGCCTCGCAGAAACTCGATAATGCTGTCGGCTGCCTGCGCCGCGATCTCGCGACGAACCGACGGAATGGCGGAGCCGATATGCGGTGTGAGCACCGTCTTGGGGCTCTCGATGAGGCGCGTCGGGATAGACCGCGGCCGATCCGGTCGTGCCCAATCCTCCATCTCGAAAACGTCGGCGGCATAGGCTGCGAGCGCTCCGCTTTCGAGCGCCGCCGCGACCGCCTCCTCGTCCACCAGGGATCCCCGCGCGGTATTGACGAGAGTGGCTCCCCGCTTGACGCGCGCGAGCGCCGATGAGTCGATCAGATGGGTTGTGCCGGACGAGAGAGGCACAGCAAGAATCACGAAATCGCTCTCCGATAATAGGTCGTCGAAGCTCAAGCGAGCGATCTGCAAGTGTCGTTCGACAGCGCCTTCGATCACGCGCGTATCGCAATAAACCATGCGCACCCCGAATCCCGCGAGGCGCTCGGTGATCGCCCGGCCGAGCACCCCCATGCCGACAATGCCGACCGTGCTGCCCGCGACTAGGGAACCGGAATGGAATGGGCGCCAGCCCTGGAAAGCCCCGCTGCGGATGAAATGACTCCCTTCAACAATATTCCGGGCGGCTGCGATCATCAGGTCGATCGTCAGTTCTGCGGTGGGAACCGATAGAAGTTCCGGCACCACGGTGAGCCACACGCCGCGACGTGTGAACGCGTCAGTATCGAAGTTATCGTAGCCCTTGAGCGCGCATGCCACGATACGCAATTTGGGACACACCGAGAGAAACGCCTCGTCGATGCAATCGGTCATGAACGCGAGGATAGCGGTGGCCTCGCGTGCATGGGCCAGGAGTTCCTGCCGCGTCCACGGGCGGGGTTCGGAATTTGCCACCACACGGCAATGCGGCCGCAGGCGTGCGAGCACCGCAGGATCGATTGTGTTCGTGACCAGCACGGTCTTCACGTTCACCATCGATTCCAGAGTCACAGTACCCATCGTCGTTCACGCGCTCAAGGCCGTGCGCATATGAGCGCATCGACCCTGAAGACGCAATGAACAATAATACCCCGCCCCTGGCGCAACGGTTCACGCCGTCACCGCACCATTGGCTGACGCCGGCACGGGAATGACCGATTCTCAGCCTGGGAGTATCCGGCCGGGAGCTTCTCTTTCAAGACGCTCCAGGACATCGGCGGGATATCGAGCCGCGCCCATGATCGTGAGCGTACCGCCGCCTTGGTGAACCGCTTGGGCGATCTGGGCCATCTCGTCCGCTGAATAAGGCGCGCTCATGGGGATCGTCACCGGCGAGCCGACGGCGGCGAAGTTAATCACATCCTCGACTGGCACCGGCTCGAAGAATTCGCCTCCCTCACCCGCGAGGAAGCTGCGGAAATTGAGCTCAAGGCTCAACGATTCCTTCGGGTGCACTTTCTCATAAGGATTCTGACTCATGTTTCTCTCCGCGTTAGACCGCCGCCTTGGGCAGGAGACCGCCCTTGTCGAGCTGGTCGGCCACGTCCTTCAGATCAAGCTGTTCGAGCTTCTTGCGCGTCGGTATTCCGGTGGCAACGTCCCAACCGCGTGCCACGTAATAGGCATCCTTCAGTTTTTCGAACTTGTCGTGGTCGAGTTTGCGATTGACCTTGATAGTCTTACCCTCGGGGCCGGTAACGGTCGCGGACGCTTCCTTCTCGAACAGATACTTGACGAGCGTGTCGTCTTTGCGTGTCCGCCCTTCGCGCGCCATGATGGCACGTTCAAGATTCCAGAATCGTTCGCCCATCTTCATCCCTTCTTGACCGTTGGGAATCAGCTCGCGGCCAACGGCGGCATTCACCATGAGCACCTCGAGCTCGGGCGAGGGCGTGTCCGGCCGATACGATTTTTCCTTGTTCGCAAAATAGCTCGAGTAAATCGGGAAGGGACCGTAATCGCAGAGAATGGTCGAGCGCTTGAGGCCGACATCCCCGTCTTGAGCCCATTTCGTTGTCTCGGCGTGAATCGGATCGTAGAAGTTCTCGTCGCTGTAGTCGATCGCCTTGGTCGTTCCAAATAGCTCCTTCGACCACTGCGCAACCTCTTTTTCGCTCGCAAACCCGGCCTGCGGCCAAGTGCCCTTCACGTTCATGCGGAAGGTCCAGTAGAGCTGGTGGATGGGTGTCTGCGGGTGGCGGCTGTCGGTCGCCCAGAACAAGGCGATCGGCGACCAGGCGCGCGGACTCCAGTGGTGCGCGAAGCCGCGATTGAAGTGCGGCAGCAAATGATGGCCCTTGCCGGTGATGTCGGCGGCGCGCGGCGCGCCCTCGGCGAGAATTTTTCCGAACCCCTTGCGATAGGCGATCATATTGCAAAGCTGATCGGCGAATTCCAACGTGCCAATGTCGGCCATCTTGAGACCGACATCTTTCTCGGTCAGCAGGCCTTCCTTGATGCAACCGGTTAGCCACGGCAAAAGGCCGATCATTTCGAACGCGTTCATGCCGAGCGCATCGCCGATCTGTGTTGCCTGCCAGTAGACGTCCGTGGGTTCGCCATAGCGGGTCATCACGTTGCGCAGATACCAGCTCATCTGGTTGCACTTGCCGGCGGTGTAGCGGCCCTTGCGGTCGGGAATTTCGACGAAAATGTGACAGCCCAACGGGCAGCCGAAGCACGCCTCGGCCTTGGATGTCTTTTTCTTGAGCCATTCCCATCCGCTAACCCCGGCGCCCTGGTAGAAGGACCACCCAACCCGGTGGAATGCCGCGAGATTTTTCCAGGTCTCCGGCCGCTGGTCGGGGCGGTAAATCAGGCGGTGGGCTTCCTTGGAAATTTTCATCAGGCGCTCGGGATTGCCGACCTTGACCGAGCCGGTTCCGCGAACCGCGATCGCCTTTAGGTTCTTCGAACCCCATACCGCACCGAATCCGCCTTGGCCGGCGCCGGCCGACGAACCATGCATGATGCTAGCCGAGCGGACTAGATTCTCGCCCGCCGGTCCGGTCACCAGTATCTGGGTCTTGCGGTACTCGTCCCCGAGATCCCTCCAGATGCGTTCCTGGGTGTCGAACATGTCGAGGCCCCACAGATGCCGCCCATCGCGGATTTGCACGGTCCGATCGTCGATGAAAATCCAGACCGGGCGATCCGCCTTACCGATCACCACCATACCGTCGTAGCCGGCAAATTTGAGCTCGGGCCCGAAGTGAAGCCCGAACGACGACTCCGTGTAACATTCGTCAGGATAAGTCATCGGCGAGATGGCGCTGCACTCGGTTCGCCCCGAACTCGGCGCCACGGTCGCGGTCAGCGGCCCGGTCATGATCACGAACGGGTTCTGGGGATCGTATGCGCCGATCCGCTTCGGCTTGTGCGTGACCATGTCCCAGTGAATCTTGGCCATCATTCCGCGCCCGCCGAGGAATTTGTCGATATAGGGCTCGGTTCCGAACGTGTCGATCTTGCCGCTGGTCAAATCGACCTTCAGCAACCGTCCGGTGTAGCCGTAGAGTCCCTTTGCCATTTTACGTTCCTTCCGTCTTGCTCAAACTCTGTCTACAGGGAGAACGCGCTCTGGGTCGGCTCCTGCGGATAGCCGAGTTCCTTCGCCCGGTCCTCGGCGCGGATGACGCGATAATCGCTCTCGACGTTGACGACCTGCCCACGGATATATTTGGTCCGCGGCTTGAAATCCTCGGCGCTGACGAAGTTGATCGCGTGATTGGGACACCAGGAAACGCACTGGGGATTGCCGCCGCACAAATGGCATTTGATCGCCTTGTTGCGCGCCACGTCGAACTGAATGCGGGGAATTTCATAAGCGGATTCGCACGCCTCGATGCACTTCCGGCAACCGATACAGGCGTTCTGGTCGATCGTGCGCGCATTGGTTCCCGATTTGTGATCGGTCTGGATGGCGGCGACCGGGCAGACGTTGACGCAGGGCGCGTCGGCGCACTGCAGGCACGGCCGGGGCTCGTAGTTGATCGGTTTCATTTGCTCCCAAGTCGAGTGGAAAGGATTGCGCGGCACCGTGAGGCGCGCTAACTCCATGCTTGCCTCGCCGTTGTTGTTGTAGGTGGAGCACACCACCATGCAGGTGCGACAGCCGGTGCACAGTTCCGGATCGAGGGCCAAATAACCCCTCGGCGCCGCCATCGCCGGGCGCGACGTGACGAAAGTCGATACCGCCGACATGCTGCCGAGAATCGCCGCGCCGACACCGGCGAGGCCGACCCCCGTCAATCCCTGAAGAAAACCACGGCGACTGGGGGCCTCGTCGTCATGCTCCAGCACAACGGCGTCTTCCAGCACGGCTTGATGTAGAACTTGGTTTTCGCGCACGGATGTTGCTCCTCCAAAATCTTGGTTGACCGACGCTTAGCCTTTCTCGACCGGCCTCATGCCCGCCATGGCGACGCCCGACGGCGGAGATCCCTGATGCGCTTTCGCTTGCGCTTCAAGCTGCGGCGACACGCGATGCTCTTTCGCGTACCAGGAAAAAGACACCTTCCCGGTAAATATGGATTTCAACCGCGGCCATTCCTTCGGCACCAGCACGGCGAAATAAATGTGCGCGAGGACAAACGCGATCAAAATAAAGGTGAACACCTGATGAACCACGCGGGCGAAGAACACCGCGTCCCATCCCCATGGCATCCAGAAGGGGGCGACGAAGTCCCGGCCCGGCTTCCACAAGATGAACCCAGTGATCACGATGATCAGGAGCACGCCTGCGAGCGCCCAATGGAGGGCGATCTGTTCGACCTTGTAGAAACCGTGCTTGGGCGCCGGCCCGGAGCCCATTCTGCCGAAACCGGGAACCCGCTTCAGCCCGTCCCGCAGGTCCTGAAGCGTGGCCCACATGCGATGAAAATGCTTGAACCGGATCGTCGTGTACCAAATGTGAAATACCAGCGCGGCGAGAAACACCCACGCCGCCCAAAGATGCCACAGGAACAGGTCGGCCGTGCCGGGATAACCGAAAGAAATGGCCAAGCCCGTTAGGGTAAGCGACACGATGGCGGCGGCGTTTACCCAATGATAAGCGATCTGCGCCGCGTCGCGGCGCTTGAGTTGCACGTCCTTCATTGGGATTTTTCCCTCCGTAAAAGGTCCGGCAAGGATTGCAGAACAAAATGAACCGCGAGGCCGGCGACGACGGCCACCGCAAACCAGAGGAACACGTCGGACGTCAGCCGATTGAGCTCGGTCGGATCGAGGTGCTGAACCGCGAACGCTTCGGTCGGCTTCTGGAACTTCCCGTTAAATATCGCTTCCGCCATTTTGCCTCCCGAAAGCCGACTCCATGGACTAAAAATTGCTCAAGTTAATTTTAAAGAGTCTAAAATTAATCTCTGCTATTGATCCTCATGCGCATAGTTGTCAAAGTGAACGTTGAATCTATTATTGCAATATAACTTAGCATTATAATTGAAAGTAATTATAGTAATCCGTCTCATGTTGTCAACGGGGGCTAGCATGAAGCGATGGCCGCAAACACTTACGCGACCGATGGACGCCTTCCATCGGATTGGCCGACGACCAGACAACGCCTTATTGCTATTTCCTTTTTTGTTCATTCGGTGCACAGAGGCGCGCTTGCAGACAGACTTTTACACATATCCACGCTGATCGTTGGCCCCTTCGTCGAACCACCCATTCGGGCGGCATTAAACCATCCGGCCGAGCGGATACCTACGGTCAGATTGGCGAATCAATGATCCAACCCATGACGAAAAACATGACGAAAAAAACGACCCGGCAACCGCCACAGCGGGACATTTTCGACGCGCTCGTGTCGTTCGCGTCGCGTGAGCGTTTCGATCGCATCCCGGAGCGCGTGCGGGCAATGGCCAAGCTCCATATCATCGACGGCATCGGCGTCATGCTGGCCGGCGCCAGCGCGCCCACGACCCGTGCCCTCGTTCGCGGTCTCGCCGCCAATGAACATGGATCCGGCGCGGACATCGTCGGAACCGGACACACGGTAAGCGCGCCAACAGCCGCATTCGCCAACGCGTTCAGCGGCCGCGTCCTCGATTACGACGACGTCCAGACGACCGAAACCTCGATTTACGGCCTTCTCGCCCATCCAACGGTGCCGGTTCTGGCGGCAGCGCTCGCCATCGGCCAGTCGCGTAACGTTTCCGGCGAAGCTCTTCTCGTCGCGTATCTTGCCGGAGTCGAAGCGGCCACCCGCATCGCCGACACGGCGGAGCCTAAATCGTTGCGCGCCGGATGCGCGCCAACCGCGACCTTCGCCGGCATCGGCGCCGTGATCGCCGCCACCAAACTGCTCAAACTCAAGCCTAAGGCGGCTCGCGCGGCGCTTTCGCTGTGGGCGGCCACGACGGCGCGCGACCGCCCCACCACCGAGGCGCCATCGACCACCGCGCTACGCGAAGCGCACTCGGTCCGTGCCGCCGTCGAGGCGGCCCTGTTCGTCGCCGAAGGTCTGACCGTCGCGGTGCCCGATCTGCCATTGGCATCGGATGCCGTGAAGCCACTGGCGTTAGTAAAAAACTTCGGCAACCCGTACATGATCCTCCAACCCGGCTTTGCCATTAGGGTTTACTCTTCCCATCCTCTTACCCACCCCGCTCTCGACCTTATTCTCGCCATCGTCAATCTGCACGATATGTGCGCCGGGGAGATCAAACGGATCGAAATTGGAATCACGAACATCATGGCGGAAACACTGTCGCTAAAGATACCGACCAATGTTTCCGAACTTCGCCGCAACCTGCCCTTCGTGGTCGCACTTGCCGCCTGCCGGGGAATCCTGACTCCGGACGATTTTGACCGGATACCCCGGCAAAAGCCGTTACTCGACTTGATGCGTCGTATTCATTGCCGCGCACATCCTGATCTCGATGCGCTCGGCCACGAACGGGCGCGAACGATCGTCGGTGTGACCTTGAAAAGCGGACGAATCATCGAAATGAAAATGGATGTGGCCAAGGGCACACCGCAAAAACCGCTCAGCGAAATCGAACTGTTCCATAAGTTTTTTCAATGCGCGCTTCCCATCCTCGACGGGCGGAAAGCGGAGCGATTGCTCAATCGGTTGTGGCTGCTCGACGAGGCGCCCCAAGTCGCCGGCCTATGCAAGCTCGATGCCCGTTGGCCGACCGATGTCGAACCCGGAAACGCCGGTGGCCATCCGCACGCCCATGACCACGACGACGCCCATGGCCGGGGCCATCACGCCCATCTCGGCCACGACGATCCCTTTCACGGCCACCAACGGTCGGCACGGCCAAAGCGCGCACGGGAAAAAAAATAACGGCGGAGTCCCGCTGGTCGGTTCAGCCGACGACGTTTTTCGCCAGCAGCCCCTCGGCATAGGCTAAGTCTTCGGGTCGGTTGACGTTGAAGAAGGGATTGAACGGCGTTGTCGAATAATCGACGTGCGCCACCCGGTAACGCGCGGTCCAGACATCGACCTTGCGGGTGTTTTCTTCGGTCAGCGCGCGGTGCAAGCCGTGACGAAGATCGATCCGCCACAATCCGAACACGGGGTGCGCGCCATCGGGCGTGCGCGCGTAGGCGAGGTCGGCGTCTTCGCGCGCGACAGCCGCCCGGAGCCGCGCAACCAGGTCTTCGGGAAAGAACGGCGCGTCGGTCGCGAACGACGCGACCCACTCGGCGCCGGGATAGCGCCGCCCGGTCCATTCGAGCGCGGTCAGGATGCCGGCGAGCGGCCCGGCGAATCCCTCGATCACGTCGGCGACCACCGGCAAACCAAACGCGGCGAAACGCGCCGGATCGCCGTTGGCGTTGATGATCAACTCGCCGACCTGCGGCCGGGCGCGTTCGATGACGCGCGCCAGCATCGGCCGCCCGCCCAGCGGCCGCAGCGTCTTGTCGCCGCCGCCCATGCGCTCGGAGCGGCCGCCCGCGAGCAGCATGCCGACCGGCACCGCTCCTCCGGTCATGGCCGCCCGGCCTTGCGGCCGGCTCCCGCCGGCTCGTCTTCGGCCTGATCGGCGTCGGCGTCGAACACGATCCGGTCTTCGCCCGCGAGCGCGATGAAACGTTTTCCTTTCGCGCGGCCGATCAGGGTCAGGCCCACCTGGCGCGCGAGATCGACGCCCCAGGCGGTGAAGCCCGAGCGCGAAATCAGGATCGGAATGCCCATCTGCACGGTCTTGATCACCATTTCGCTGGTGAGGCGGCCGGTGGTGTAGAAAATCTTGTCGGCGCCGGAAAGGCCGTGGCGATACATGTAGCCCGCGATCTTGTCGACGGCGTTGTGGCGCCCGACGTCCTCCATGTAAATAAGCACGCGGTTTTCGTGCGCCAGCGCGCAGCCGTGGATCGCGCCGGCCTCCAAATAAAGGCTCGGCGTGGTGTTGAGGGTCTTGAGCAGGTCGTAGAGCCACGAGGTGCGGAACCGCGCCTCCCGGGGCAGCGCCGTCTTTTCGAACTTCTCCATCACGTCGCCGAACACGGTGCCCTGGGCGCAGCCCGAGGTCATGGTCTTCTTCTTGAGTTTTTCCTCGTAATCGGTGCGCCGGTCGGTGCGCACGACGATGGCGCCGATGTCCTCGTCGAAATCGACCGCGCGCACCGTGTCCTCGGGCAGCAGCATGTTCTGGTTGAGGAGGTAGCCGAGCGCCAGGTATTCCGGGTAATCGCCGATCGTCATCATGGTGACGATTTCCTGGCCGTTGAGATAGAGCGTCAGCGGACGCTCGACCGTGACCGAGGTTTCGAGCCGCCGTCCGCGCTCGTCCACGCCGACCACCTTGCGCGTGAGGCGCGGGTCGGACGGATCGGGCCGGACGAGAAGATCGGGCCTGGGCGTGGTCATGGGGGCGTGGCCATGGATTCTTCCGCTTCGGATTTGACTATGGGTTGGCCCCGCCCCGAGGGCAAGGGCGGGGCGGAAATCCGCGCGCTTTCCCGAGGCGAAGGGCCCGAAACGACGGTCGGCGATATGCGCGAAATGTCCTATCGAGACCCGACGCCGCGCATGGTTTAGTCCGAACCGATCGGGAGTTTCATCTTGAACGACATCGGTTCCGCGTTCGACGCCGCGTTGCGCCTGCTGATCGGTTTCGACGCCAACCTGGTCGAAATCGTCCTGCTCTCCTTGCAAGTCAGCCTGACCTCGGTCGCGCTCGCTTCCCTGATCGGCATGCCGCTCGGCGCCGCGCTCGCCCTGTTCCGCTTTCCCGGCCGGCACGGTCTGGTGGTGCTGGTCAACGCCTTCATGGGCCTGCCGCCGGTGGTGGTGGGCCTGATCGTCTATCTGCTGCTGTCGCGGGCGGGACCGCTCGGCGTGTTCGGCCTGCTGTTCACCCCGGCGGCGATGATCGTCGCCCAGACCATTCTCGTGCTGCCGATCGTCGCCGCGTTGACGCGCCAGACCATCGAGGATCTGTGGCGGGAATACGACGAACAGCTCCGCTCGCTCGGCGCGGGCCCCGCGCGCGCGGTCGCGACCCTGCTCTGGGACGGGCGCTTCGCGCTGGTGACCGCGGTGCTGGCCGGGTTCGGGCGCGCCAGCGCCGAGGTCGGCGCGGTCATGATCGTCGGCGGCAACATCGACCATGTCACCCGGGTGATGACCACGGCGATCGCGCTCGAGGTTTCCAAGGGCGATCTCGCGCTGGCGCTCGGCCTCGGCCTCGTCCTGATCCTGCTCTCGACCGCGATCAACGCCGCCGCCTATCTGGTCCGCGAAGTCGCGGCGCGGAGGCACGGATGAGCGCGCCCGCGTCCCGTTCGATCCTGCCGCTCGCGCTTCAAGGCGTCTCCTTCGCCATCGACGGCAAGCGCCTGATCAAGAACGTCGGCTGCGCGTTCGAGCGCGACTTGTGCACCGTCATCATCGGGCCGAACGGCGCCGGGAAAAGCCTGTTGCTCCGCCTCTGCCACGGCCTGGTGCGGCCGAGCGAAGGCGCCGTCGTCTGGCACGGCGCCGAAGGCCGCGACCCCCGGCTGCACCAGGCGATGGTGTTCCAGCGCCCGGTGATGCTGCGCCGCTCGGTCGCGGCCAACGTCGATTACGCGCTCGCCCTGCGCGGCTTCCCCAAGGCCGAACGCCGCGTGGTGGTGCGCGACGCGCTCGAGTGGACCGGGCTCAGCCACTTGGCCGAAAGCCCGGCGCGGGTGCTGTCGGGCGGCGAGCAGCAACGGCTCGCGCTCGCCCGCGTCTGGGCGCTCAACCCGGAGGTGCTGTTCCTCGACGAGCCGACCGCCAGCCTCGATCCCGCCGCCACCCATTCGATCGAGGAACTGATCGGCGCCATCCACGCCGCCGGCACGCGCATTATCATGACCACCCACGATCTCGGCCAGGCGCGGCGCATGGCGGACGAGGTGCTGTTCATGCACCGCGGCCGGCTGCTGGAAAAATCGCCGGCCGACGCCTTTTTCGCCAAGCCGGAGAACGAATTGGCCGGGGCCTTCCTGCGCGGGGAATTGCTGTGGTGGGACATGGGGCGCGAACGGAGCGAAGGCGCGCGGGGCGACGGGGCGCCCCGGATCGGCTAGAATGGGCGGCGGAGGGGTTGCTCCACCGAACCCAGGGAAGGTCAACGGCCATGAATACCTACATCGTTCTCGGCAATTACACCGACAAGGGCCTCGCCGCGATCAAGCAATCGCCCAAGCGGCGCGCCGGCGTGCGCAAACTGCTTCAGAAGCTGGGCGGCCGGATGAAGGATTTTTATCTGGTGATGGGCGGACCCGACCTGGTCGTGATCGTCGAACTGCCCAACGACGAGGCCTGCGCCCGCTTCGCGCTCACCGTCGGCTCGGCGGGCTTCGTGCGCACCACCACGCTCCGCGCGTTCGGCGAGAAGGAATATCACAAGATCATCGAAAGCGTCTGAAGCGCGCGACGGACGAGGGCGCGGGCGCGGCGCTCGCCCGCCGCGCCGTCGCCGCGCCAGGCGACGAGCGCCAGCACGAACAGCGCGCTCAAGACGATTTCCTCGCCCTGGCGGCGGGGCAACCGCGCGCGCAGGAAGGCGGCGTCGCGCAGCCATTGGATCAGCCGCGAGAGCGAAAAGATCAGCGGCACCCAATGGTGCGGATGAAACGGGTAGAGCTTCGCCGCGATCATCGCGGCGCTGGTCTTGGCGTGCGGTCGCAGGTATTCGAACCAGGCGCCGAGCAACGCTTCGATCCGCTCCGGCGCCGGGCGCGAACGCCCAAGGGACTCGCCGGCGCGCGGGCTTGCGGCCAGCATCGCCTCGAACGCACGCCCAAAATGCGCGTCGGCCACCGCGTCGAGGTCGCGGAAACGGCGCCGCACCTCGATCACCGGCACGCGGAGATCGCGCGCTATATCGGCGAGATAAACATTATCCCAGCCGACCCGGTCGGCGGCCTCAAGCGTCGCATTGACGATACGCGCGGCCAACGCGTCCTCGCCGCGGCGAGGGGAAATTCCCGCCGCCGCGCGGATACCCGAAGTTTGTCGTTTCGCTCGTTTCGACACGGGCGACGATCCCAACGCGGTTCCCGGCCAATGGCTCCGAAGCAAGTATTGTAAAATCCGGCGCGGAGCAAGTCATCCGCGGTTCCTCGACCCTTTCCGAGCGGCCACGACGATGGCCAGCCGAATTGCCGCCGTCGATATCTCCCTTGACGCCGCGTGCGTTCGCGGACACTCGCGCGCTTCGCATATATAGATATCGTCGCCACGAATTTTCAGGGGTCGTCCAAACGTCCCCGCGAGGGTGACCGGGCCGGGTTCTTTTTGCCCTTGCCACCGCCCCGTCGGACTGCTCAAGCTCTCGCGAAATCGCGTTAAATCCACGTGGAAATCGTGGTTTATCGGCCGATCGCCGGGGGAGAGGGTTAAAAGTCCATGGACGTCAACGGCAAGAAAGTCCTGGTTTGCGATTGCGAAGGGACCATGAGCCTGGACGCGCGCGCGCTCGAGCGCGCGCTGCAAGGTGGTGCGTGCGCGCCGAACACCCAGCTCTGCCGCGCCCAGCTTGCCAACGCCGAATCCGCGCTCAAGGGCAAATCGCCGGTGCTGATCGCCTGCACCCAGGAAGCGCCGCTGTTCCTGGAAACCCGCGCGGGCATCGAACGCGCGAGCCCGGTCAGCTTCGTCAACGTGCGCGAGCGGGCCGGCTGGTCGGCCGAAGGCGCGCAGGCGACGCCGAAGATCGCCGCCCTGCTCGCCGAGGCCGCGCTCGATCTCGTTCCCGCGACCGCCGTCACGATGGAATCCGCCGGGGTCCTTCTCGTCCTCGGGCGCGACGACGGCGCAATCCAGGCGGCGAAGAAGCTCGCCGGCCGGCTCAGCCCGACCGTCGTGCTGACCGGGCGCATCGACGATATCCCCGCGCCCGCGCTGATGGACGTGCCGGTCTTTCGCGGCAGGATCAAGAGCGCCCGGGGACGCCTCGGCGATTTCAAGATCGAGGTCGAAAACTTCGCGCCCGCCAGACCGTCGGCGCGCGCCGCGCTCGAATTCGCCGACGCCGGCGGCACCGGCGTTTCCGAATGCGACCTGATCCTCGATCTGCGCGGCGAGGCGCCGCTCTTTCCCGGCGGCGAGAAGCGCGACGGGTACTTCCGCCCCGATCCCGGCAACCCGGTCCAGGTGGCGGACGCGCTGCTCAGGCTCGCCGACATGGTCGGCACGTTCGAAAAGCCCCGCTACATCGCCTACGACGCCGCGATTTGCGCCCATGCGCGCTCGCAAAAGATCGGCTGCCGCCGCTGTCTCGACGTTTGCCCGACCGGCGCGACCGCGCCCGAGGGCGACGGCATCGCCTACGATCCTTACGCCTGCGCCGGCTGCGGGCTGTGCGCCGCCGTCTGCCCGACCGGCGCGGCCGCCTATCAGCTTCCCAGCGGCGACGGCGTGTTCGATCGGCTCCGCGTCCTCCTCGGCACCTACGCCAAGGCCGGCGGCGAACACCCGGTATTGCTGGTGCACGCGCTCGAAAAAGGCGGCGAGATCATCGACGCCCTCGCGCGGTTCGGCGACGGCCTGCCGGCGCGGGTGTTGCCGTTCGCGCTCAACCAGCCGACGCAAATCGGCATCGATTTCATGTTCGCCGCTTTCGCCTACGGTGCCGAACGGATCGTCGTCCTGCTCGCGCCCGATCGCGACAAGAACACCGAACCCTTCGCCCGCGAAGCCGGCTTGGCCGATACGGTCATGGCCGGACTCGGCTACGGCGTGGGCCGGATCGTGATCGTCGAAACCCGGGATCCGGAAGAATTGGCGCGAGTTCTCGGCGGATTGGTGCCGACCAAGGACGCCGAGCCGACCGAAGCCAAAATCATGGGCCGCAAGCGCCAGGCGTTGGCGTCGGCGCTCGCGTACCTGCATGCGCACGCACCGAAGCCGGTCGACGTCCTGCCCTTGCCCGAAGGGTCGCCATTCGGCGCAATCAAGGTTGATGTCGCCGGCTGCACGCTCTGCCTTTCCTGCGTCGGCGCCTGCCCCGCCAACGCGCTGAAGGACAATCCGACCGAAAAGCCGCAGCTCTCGTTCCTCGAGGCGAACTGCGTTCAGTGCGGCTTGTGCCGCAACACGTGCCCGGAAAAAGTCATCACGCTCGAGCCGCGCCTCTCGTTCCTGCCGGCGGCGCGAACGCATCAGGTCATCAAGGAAGAAGAGCCGTTCCAGTGCATCCGTTGCGGCAAGCCGTTCGGCGCTCGCTCGTCGATCGAGCGCATCGCCGAAAAACTGAAGGCACACCCCATGTTCGCGGGCGAAGGAGCCCTGGAGCGCCTCAAGATGTGCGACAACTGCCGGGTGGTGGCCATGGCCGAAGAAGACACGCACCCGCTCGCCGGCGCGCCGCGCCCGATGGTCCGCACCACCGAGGATTACCTGAAGGAACGCGAGGAGCTGCGTCGCATGGCCCAGACCGACATGAAGGCGAAGGGCATATCGCCGTCCGTCGAACCCGGCCCCAAGCCCGTCAAAAAGGGATAAACCGGCCCCAAACCCACGCTTGCCGAAGGGTCGAAAAGAAGGATTAGATAAACTAATCTATAAACTAATCCATCTGGGCCCGAACCAGGACCGTGCGTTTTCCGATCATGATCGACCCCTTCGGCCGTTCCATCTCCTACATCCGCGTTTCGGTCACCGACCGTTGCGATTTCCGCTGCGTCTATTGCATGGCCGAGGACATGACGTTCTTGCCCAAGTCGGACCTGTTGACGCTCGAGGAATTGGACCGCCTCTGCTCGGCGTTCGTGCGCAAGGGCGTGCGCAAGATCCGGCTCACCGGCGGCGAGCCGTTGGTCCGGCGTAACGTAATGAGCCTGGTGCGGAATCTCTCGCGCCATCTGCGCTCCGGCGCGTTGGACGAATTGACCCTGACCACCAACGGCAGCCAGCTCGGGAAATACGCCGGCGAACTCGCCGCCGCGGGCGTCAAGCGCGTCAACGTTTCGGTTGATACCCTCGATCCCGTCAAATTCGAGGCCGTCACCCGCGGCGGCCATCTGCCGACCGTGCTCGAAGGACTCGCCGTCGCCAAGGCGGCCGGCCTCGCCATCAAGATCAATACGGTCGCGCTCAAGGGCGTCAACGACGACGAATTCGACAAGATGCTCGACTGGTGCGGGCGCGAGGGCTTCGATCTGACCATGATCGAAACCATGCCGATGGGCGAAGTCGACCACCATCGCGTCGACCGTTATCTGTCGCTGACCGAGGTACGCAAAATCCTGGCGTCGCGCTGGACGCTTGAAGACATCGATTACCGCACCGGCGGACCGGCGCGTTACGTGCGGATCAAGGAAACAGGGCGCAAGCTCGGCTTCATCACGCCCTTGAGCCACAATTTCTGCGAAAGCTGCAACCGGGTGCGCGTGACCTGCACCGGCACGCTCTTCATGTGCCTGGGCCAGGACGACGCGGCCGACTTGCGCGCGCCGCTGCGCGCTTCCGAAAGCGACGACTTGCTCGACGCCGCGATCGACGCCGCGATCCGGCGCAAACCCAAGGGTCACGACTTCGTCATCGAACGCGCGGCGCCCGCCGTGCAGCGGCACATGAGCGTCACCGGCGGCTGACATGGTAGGCACTTCGGAACGCACTCTATGGACCGAGCCGCATTCGAAGCGGACCTGAAACGCGACGGTTATAACGAGATCGTCGACGCGCGTCTTGCCCCCGGCCACAAACCCGGCGAACACTCGCATCCCTACGATGTGCGGGCCCTGATTCTCGAGGGCGAGTTTACCATCGTGGTGAACGGCGCGGCGCGCACGTATCGTCCGGGCGATATATTCGCCCTCGACGCCAAGCGCACGCACAGCGAGTGGACCGGGCCGAACGGGGTCGTCTATCTCGCCGGCCGGCGACATGCGGCGAGCGCGCGGTAGCGCGAAGGCAAGCCGTAATCTCGGCTGCCGCGTACGCCGCTCAAATCTCCTTGCCGATGCGCGCGTCGAGCGACAAGCGCCCGCCCCCCTGGATCAGGATCGCGAGCGCCATTAGCCCCCAGAACAAGGGATATTCGTAGCCGCCCTTGTTCCAGAAAAATCCGGCGCCCCAGTGGACCTTGAACGCGGCGACCGCCATGAAGCCGATCACCTGTGCGGCGACGACGCGGGTGAAAAGGCCGGCAACCAGCATCGCGCCGCCGACCAGTTCGAGCGTCCCGACATAAACCGCGAGCGCGTAGGCCGGCTCCATCCCCATCTTGGCGAGGCTTTGGGCAAGCCCGGCCGGGCTGCCGCTGATCAGCTTCGCCCAACCGTGCGGGATCAGCATCGCGCCGGTCACGACGCGGACGAGGGGATAGACGTAAGGAATCAGGGGATCGTAAATCCGACCGAACGCGGGGATCACGCGCGTCGGTGTTCCGGAGCCGTTGGTCACGGGTTTCTCCTTCGTTGTCCTTGGCTGTCGTTTCGAACGTTCGGCATCACTCTAGAACAGGTGGGGCGCGCGGGGTATACGGACCCCGGCCCGGATCGGCCTTCGCCCCGTGCGGCGGCTAACCGTCTATTTTTAAAGACAATCCTTTCCCCGCTTTGTATCTTGAAAGCACCCCCTCCGATTTCTACTTAAAAATCAATGCCCGCGCCCGCTGCACCGCAAGATAAAGTTCGCGCCATATTGGAACGCCTGAGCGCCGAGTTCCGCGACAGTTGTCGCGACGCGATGGATGAATGCGATGCCATCGTCGGACGCTTGTCGAAGCCCGACGACGACTGGCATCAGGACATGGTCGAATTGCAGCGCCGGGTCCACAACGTCAAAGGAAGCGGCGCCACGTTCGGCTTTCCGGCCATTTCCCTGATCGCTCACAAATTCGAGGACTATCTCGAAGGGCTCGAAACCCCGGCCAAGCATGTGCGCGACCTTCAGGTGTTTCTCGACGCAATCCGCTCCATCGCCGAACGGGGGACCAATCCGCCGGAGGAGGAATATCCGGCCCTGCTCCGCTCCCTGCCGCGCTTGCGGCACGGCTTCACCGCCACGACCCCCGCCCGGGAGGTTCACATCCTGCTCGCCATGCCCAAGGATGTGCAGCGGCGGATCGTCCGCCAAGAGCTGGCCTCATGCGGCTTCGACGTCACCTGCGCCGATAACGGCGTTGCCGCCATCGGGCTTGCGCTTTCCACTCGTCCCGATGCGGTGTTGGCAAGCCTCGTACTCCCGGACATGAGCGGTGTCGAACTTGCGCGCGCGCTCGCCGCCATCGGTACGACCCGGAAATTTCCGTTTGGACTTCTCACCTCGCTTGCGGCCGACGCGCCGAAACTTGCCGGCCTTCCGCTCCAAGCCCGTGTCATCGCCAAGGACAAAAGATTTCTGGAGACGCTGACCGAACGTCTGATCGAGTGGGGCTTATTCGGCCACGTCACCGCGCACTGACGGCGCGCGCGGCCCCTGGCTTGACCGGGCATAGCGGGTATACTGCCGGGCTTGGATCCTTGCCGTTTCGCCGCACCCGCGTGCTCTATGTCCGCTCCATCGTCCGCCCCATCGCTCGCCTTCGTCGCCGCGCCCAACCCCGAGGCCGAGGCCGCCCGCAAGCGCCTCGCGGCGCGCTACGGCGATGCCGCTCCCGACAAGGCCGATGTCATCGTCGCCCTCGGCGGCGACGGCTTGATGCTGCGTACGCTGCACCGGTTCATGGGCGGCGCCAAGCGCATCTACGGCATGAACCGGGGCTCGGTCGGTTTCCTGATGAACGCGTTCGACGAGAACGGCTTGCCCGACCGGATCGCCAGGGCGGTTCCCGCCGTGCTCCATCCGCTGCGCATGAGCGCGTTCGACCTCGACGGCAAAACCCACGACGGCATCGCCATCAACGAGGTCTCGCTGCTGCGCGAGCGGCGCCAGGCGGCGAAGCTTCGCATCAGCGTCGACGGCGTGGTGCGGATGCCGGAAATGATCTGCGACGGCGTGCTGGTCGCGACCCCGGCCGGCAGCTCGGCCTACAATCTCTCGGCGCACGGCCCGGTGATCCCGATCGGCGCGGGACTGCTCGCGCTCACGCCGATCAGCCCGTTCCGCCCGCGGCGCTGGCGCGGCGCGCTGCTGCCGCGCACGGCCTCGATCCTGATCGAAGTGCTGGACGCCGCCGAGCGGCGCGTCAGCGCCACCGCCGACTTCACCGAAATCCGCCATGTCGCCCGGGTCGCGGTGCGCGAGGATCAGTCGCTGTCCGCGACCCTGCTGTTCGACCCCGAACACGGACTCGAGGAACGGATCATCCGGGAGCAGTTCCAACCGTGATCCGTCTCAAGGGGCTTGCGTTCGCGCTCATGATCGGCGCGGCGGGCGGCTGGCTGTTCGCCGCGCTCAGGATGCCGCTGCCGTGGATGATGGGCGCCATGTGCGCCACCACCGTCGTTGCGCTCGCCGGCGTACCGCTCGCCATGCCGCCGGTGTTGCGCTCGCTGATGATCGCGGTGGTCGGCACCATGCTCGGCAGCGCCTTCACGCCCGAGGTGGTGGCGGGCGTCGCGCGTTGGACGCCGAGCCTCGTCGTTCTTCTTCTCTACACGATCGCGATCATCGCGCTTGCCGCTCCGCTGCTCGCGCGGGCGCCGGGCTTCAACGCGCCGTCGGCGTTCTACGCGGGCGTTCCCGGCGGATTCAGCGAAATGGTGTTTCTGGGCGAACAATCGGGCGGCGACGAGCGGCGCATGTCGTTGATCCACAGCGTGCGTATCCTGGTGACCGTGATCGCGATTCCGTTCTGGTTCCGCCTGTTCCACGGCTACGCCCCGGACACGCCGAGCGGCCTCGGCGCGGCGGCCGCCCTCCGCGTTCCGGACGCCGTCATCCTCGTCGTCTGCGCGGTGGTCGGCTACGCTGGCGGGCGCCGTCTGCGCCTTCCCGCCGCGCCATTGCTCGGGCCGATGGTCCTGTCCGCCGCCGCACATCTCTCGGGCCTGACGGCGGCGAGCCCGCCGGCCGAGGCCGTCAATATCGCCCAGATCGTGCTCGGAGCTGGCGTCGGCGCGCGCTTCGTCGGCTTCGCCGCGCGCAAGGTCCTCGGCGTCATGGCGATCGGCGCCGGCATTACCGCCCTGATGCTCGCGCTCGCGATCGGCGCCGCGCTCGCGCTCGAGCGCCTGACCGGCCTACCGTTCACCGGCCTGATCCTGGCGTTCGCGCCCGGCGGACTCGCCGAGATGATCCTGGTCAGCCTCGCGCTCGGCATCGACACCGCGTTCGTGTCGGTCCATCACATCGTGCGCATGGTGTTCCTGGTCGCCTGCGCTCCGCTGCTCTATCGCGCCGCCGAAAAATACCTCGCCCGCATCGCTCAGCGGTGATCGGCACCGACGGCCGCCGCGACCGAGGCGAACCCGTCGCGGCGCAAGCAGTCCGCGAGCTCGCGCTTGATCCGGCCGACCAGACCGGGGCCCTCGTACACCAGCGCGGTGTAGAGTTGCACCAGGCTCGCGCCGGCGCGGATCTTGGCATACGCGTCCCGACCGCTGGCGATCCCGCCGACGCCGATCAACGGGATCGCGCCGCCGGTCAACGTATAGAGTTTCGCGAGAACGCGGGTCGAATCCTCAAACAGCGGCTTGCCGGAAAGCCCGCCCGTTTCGGCGCGCCGCGCGCTTCGCAATTCCGGCGGGCGCGCGAGCGAATCCTCGCGCGCATTAAATGTTGCGCCCCTACCGGGGCGCGCGATGGTGGTGTTGGTGGCGATGAGACCGTCCACCGGCAGCGCGCGGGCGACTTCGGCGATATCGCGAAGATCGTCGTCCACGAGATCGGGCGCGATCTTGACCATCAGCGGCGGGCGCGCGCCCGCCGTCGTCGCCTTATCGCACGCGCCCCTGACCGCTTCGAGAAGACGCGCGAGCGGCTCGCGCTCCTGCAACGCACGCAGGCCCGGCGTGTTGGGCGAGGACACGTTGACCACCAAATAGTCGGCGAACGGCGCCAGCCGCGTCGCGCACCCGACAAAATCGGCAACGTCGTCGACGCTATCCTTATTACGACCGATGTTGACCCCGACCACTCCATGCCGCGCGCGCCGGGAAAGCCGCGCCGCCATCGCCTCGACGCCATCGTTGTTGAAGCCCATGCGGTTGATCAGCGCCTCGTCTTCGACAAGGCGGAACAGTCGCGGGCGCGGGTTGCCCGCTTGCGGCTTCGGCGTCACCGTGCCCGCTTCGGCGAAGCCGAAACCCAATCCCAGGATCGCGTCCGGCGCCTCGCCGTTCTTGTCGAACCCGGCGGCGAGCCCGACCGGGTTCGGGAAGTCGCGGTTCCAGACCCGCGTCGCCAGGATCGGATCGTCCTTCCTGGCGTACGCTTCGCCGAGGCCCGCCTTGAGAGCAAGCACCGCGACGCGATGAGCAGTTTCGGGATCGAGGGCGAACAGCGCGGGGCGCAGCAGACGGTAGAGGTTCATCGCGATCCCCGTTCCGTCTTATGGCGCTCGGCGCGCGCAAGCCCGCCGCTCGCCAAGTCGGGCGGAAACACGTGGCGTCCGTCGGGTCCGAGGGGAAGGTCGAGCACGCGCACCGCCGCCGCAACCGGCATCGACCCGTAGAGATGCGGAAACAACGCGCCCCCGCGCGACGGTTCCCACTTGAGCGCGGCGCCGAGCGGCGCGACCGCCGCTTCGATCAGCACCAGCCCCGCTTGTCCGGCGCGATGCTTGGCCGCGCTCGCCACCACCTGCGCCGCGGTCGAGAAGTGGATGAAGCCGTCGGTCGCGTCCTGGGACGAGCCGCCGTAAAAACCCGATCCGACCGCCGCGTCCCATTCGGCGCGCCGGCAGATGTGAAAAATCGTTCGTTCCGAATCCATCGTTCCTTCCACTCTAGGGTCTGTACTCAATTAGGGGATTCTCAACGCTACGAAGATGTGATTCAAGCCTCCGAGGAGAACGGAGGCTGGGATGGCGCATCTTTACTGGCTGAACGACAAGGAATGGGCGCGGATCAGGC
>VGZQ01000037.1 GCA_016872535.1 Rhodospirillales bacterium
ATCGCCGACAGGTTAGCGATGATCGCGAGTAAAATTCCGGATGCCGTGGTGGGCGTGTTGGCCAAGAAGGCAATAGACGCGCTTGAAGCATTTATTAAAGGGTTGTTCTCATGACGGCACTAGAAATACGCGACATACCCCCCACCCGCTCACTTGCGCTCGCGGCCTCCCCCACAAGGGGGGAGGCAAACTTATCGTTTCCTCTTTTCCCCCTCCCCCCTTGCGGGGGAGGGTTGGGGAGGGGGGTATTTAGAGAGCGCGGAACGGACCGCTTGAATGACTCCATCGGTGTTGCCGAGCACGTCGTTGTTCCAGAAACGCAGCACCCGATAGCCCTGGGCCTCCAGCCATGCCGTGCGAACGTTGTCGGCGGCGCGTTCGGCGTGCTGGCCGCCGTCCGCCTCGACGATAAGTCGCGCTTCGAGGCAGACGAAATCCGCGACGTAAGGACCGAGCGGAACTTGGCGGCGGAAACGGAAACCGGCGAGTTGCTTGCGGCGCAAGCGCGACCACAGGCGGGTTTCGGCGTCGGTCGGATTTTTTCTCAGGCGTTGGGCGAGGGAGATCGTCACGATATAACTCTATCTCGCGACACCCCCCACCCCAGCCCTCCCCCGCAAGGGGGGAGGGAGTTTTATGGCAACCCCGCTCTAACCTTGCCCGCCTCGATCTCCGCCAACACCTCGCCGGCCCAGCGGGAAAGCCGGTCCTTGGTCGCGGCGAACTTTTTCGCCCAGCGCTGTTCGTCGGCGATCTCTTCGAGAATAATCGCGCCGACGGTGTCCTGTTCCTCGGGCGGGAGCTTGCGCGCTTCCGCGATGGCCTTGTCGAGCAGTTTGGTCATGACCCGCAGGATACACGAGAAACCGTCACTTTTCGAGCCGGTTTTAGCCCATGCCTAAGCGCACGGACATCAAATCGATCCTCATCGTCGGCGCCGGGCCGATCGTCATCGGCCAGGCGTGCGAGTTCGACTATTCCGGCGCGCAGGCGTGCAAGGCGCTGCGCGAGGAGGGCTACCGCGTCGTTCTGGTCAATTCCAATCCCGCCACCATCATGACCGACCCCGGCATGGCGGACGCCACCTACATCGAACCGATCGTGCCGGAAATCGTCGAGCGCATCATCGAACGCGAAAGGCCCGACGCGCTGCTGCCGACCATGGGCGGGCAGACCGCGCTCAACTGCGCCATGGATCTGCACCGCTCCGGCGCGCTCGCGCGCCACAACATCGAGATGATCGGCGCGCGCGCCGACGCCATCGCCAAGGCCGAGGACCGCCAGCTCTTCCGCGACGCCATGACCAAGATCGGCCTCGCCACGCCGAAAAGCCGCCTGGTGACGACCATGCCCGAGGCGCGCGAGGCCCTCGAACTGGTCGGGCTTCCCGCCATCATCCGGCCTTCCTTCACACTCGGCGGCATCGGCGGCGGCATCGCCTACAACCGCTCCGAATTCGAAACCATCGTCGCCGGCGGGCTCGCCGCCTCGCCGGTCCACTCGGTCCTGGTCGAGGAATCGGTCCTCGGTTGGAAGGAATTCGAGATGGAGGTGGTGCGCGACAAGAACGACAACTGCATCATCGTCTGCTCGATCGAGAACGTCGATCCGATGGGCATCCACACCGGCGATTCGATCACGGTCGCGCCCGCGCTCACCCTCACCGACAAGGAATACCAGATCATGCGCGACGCCTCGATCGCGGTGCTGCGCGAGGTGGGCGTCGAGACCGGCGGCTCCAACGTCCAATTCGCGGTCGATCCCGCCACCGGCCGGCTGGTGGTGATCGAGATGAACCCGCGCGTCTCGCGCTCCTCGGCGCTGGCGTCCAAGGCGACCGGCTTTCCCATCGCCAAGGTCGCGGCCCGGCTCGCGGTCGGCTACACCTTGGACGAGCTCAAGAACGACATCACCGGCATCACGCCCGCGAGCTTCGAGCCGACCATCGACTACGTGGTGGTGAAGATCCCGCGCTTCACCTTCGAGAAGTTCCCCGGCGCCGAGCCGCTGCTCACCACCTCGATGAAATCGGTGGGCGAAGCCATGGCCATCGGCCGCACCTTCGCCGAAGCCCTGCAAAAGGGCCTGCGCTCCATGGAAACCGGGCTCGCCGGGCTTGATGCGCCCGATGTCATCCCGCCGCTAGGCGGGCAACTCGCGGGATCACCCGACGCCGACGCCATGATCGGGCTGCTGTCGCAGCACCGGCCCGACCGGCTGCTGCTGATCGCGGAAGCGTTCCGCATGGGGCTCGCGATCGAAAAAATCGCCGCCGCCTGCCGCTACGGCAAATGGTTCCTGGAGCAGATCCAGGGCATCGTCGCCGCCGAGGCCGAAATCAAGGCCAAGGGTCTGCCCGCCGAGCGCGCCGGCTGGACGCGGCTCAAGGGCATGGGCTTTTCCGACGAACGGATCGCGCATCTCGCCGGCGTCGCCGAGGCCGACGCGACGGCGGCGCGCCGGAAGCTCGACGTGCGGCCGGTCTACAAGCGGGTCGACACCTGCGCCGCCGAATTTCCCGCGCGCACGTCTTATATGTACTCCACCTACGAGGGCGACGGGGCGAACCCGCCCGAATCCGAGGCCGACCCGAGCGAGCGGCGCAAAGTCGCCATCCTGGGCGGCGGGCCCAACCGCATCGGCCAGGGAATCGAGTTCGACTACTGCTGCTGCCATGCCGCCTTTGCGCTCCGCGAGGCGGGCATCGAGGCGATCATGGTCAACTGCAACCCGGAAACGGTCTCGACCGACTACGATACCTCCGACCGGCTTTATTTCGAACCGCTCACGCCGGAAGACACCATCGAATTGTTGAAGGTCGAACAGTCGAAGGGCGAGCTTCTCGGCGTCATCGTCCAGTTCGGCGGGCAGACGCCCTTGAAGCTCGCCGCCGCGGTCGAAGCCGCCGGCATTCCCATCCTCGGCACCTCGCCCGACGCCATCGACCTCGCCGAGGACCGCGAGCGGTTCCAGAAACTGCTCAAGAAGCTCGATCTGCGCCAGCCCGCCAACCGCACCGCGCGCTCGGCGGCGGAAGCGGAGAAAGTCGCCGGCGAAATCGGCTATCCGGTGGTGATCCGGCCTTCCTACGTGCTCGGCGGCCGCGCCATGGAAATCGTCCACGACGTCGAGCAGCTTCGCCGCTACGTCAAGCAGGCGGTCAAGGTTTCCGGCAAGAGCCCGGTGCTGATCGATTCCTATCTTCAGGACGCGATCGAGGTCGACGTCGACGCGCTCGCCGACGGCACCGACGTCTACGTCGCCGGCATCATGCAGCACGTCGAGGAAGCCGGCATCCATTCCGGCGATTCGGCCTGCTCGCTGCCGCCGCACTCGCTGCCCGCCGAACAGATCGCCGAACTCGCCCGCCAGACCGAGCTGCTCGCGCGCGGGCTCGGCGTGGTCGGCCTGATGAACGTGCAGTTCGCGATCAAGGACGGAACCATTTACATCCTCGAGGTCAACCCGCGCGCCAGCCGCACGGTGCCGTTCGTCGCCAAGGCGACCGGCGTGCCGATCGCCAAGATCGCGGCGCGCGTCATGGCCGGGGAAAAGCTCGCGGCCTTCGGCCTCAAGGGCACCCACCGGCCGCTCGGCCACATCGCGGTCAAGGAAGCGGTGTTCCCCTTCGCCCGCTTCCCCGGCGTCGACGTGATCCTCGGCCCGGAAATGAAATCGACCGGCGAGGTGATGGGCGTCGATTCCGATTTCGCGCTCGCCTTCGCCAAGTCGCAGCTCGGCGCCGGCACGCGCTTGCCCAGCGCGGGCACCGTGTTCATTTCGGTCAAGGACCGGGACAAGACGCGGATTGCGCCGCTCGCGCGCCGCCTCGCCGGGCTCGGATTCAAGCTGATCGCGACCTCGGGCACCAGCCGCACGCTCGCCGCCGAAGGAATCGAGGTCAAGCCGGTCAACAAGGTCGCCGAGGGGCGGCCCCATTGCGTCGACGCGATCCGCGACGGCGACGTGCATCTGGTCATCAACACCACCGAGGGCGCGCAGGCGGTTTCCGACAGCTTATCGATCCGGCGCGAGGCGCTGCTCAACAACGTGCCCCATTACACCACGCTCGCCGGCGCCGAGGCCGCCGTCGTCGCGATCGAGGGCATGAGAGGCCGCGCGTTCGACGTCAACGCGCTGCAGAACTACATCGCGCGGCCGACATAACCCCCGGAACGGGACCGCGCGACGCGAAAAAGGGGCTGGCGGGCGCGCGCGACCGGCGATACCTTGAACCCGTTCCACGCCGGGGGATGCGAAACAGGGGCCCGATGGAAAAGATTCCGATGACGCCCGAAGGGCTGGCGCGGCTCGAGGACGAGTTGCGCAAGCTCAAGAACGACGAACGCCCGGCGGTGATCCGGGCGATCGCCGAGGCGCGCGAGCACGGCGATCTTTCCGAGAACGCCGAATACCACGCCGCGCGCGAACGCCAGGGGTTCATCGAAGGCCGCGTCGCCGAACTGGAAGACATCATTTCGCGCGCCGAGGTGATCGACGCCTCGAAATTGTCGGGCGACGTGGTCCGGTTCGGCGCGAACGTGATGCTCGCCGATCTCGACACCGACGAGGAATCCAATTATCGCATCGTCGGCAGCCACGAAGCGGACATCGGCAAGGGGCGCATTTCGGTGACTTCGCCGCTCGGCCGCGCGCTCATCGGCAAGACTTTGGGCGATACGGTCGAGGTCGCGACCCCGCGCGGCTCCAAAGCCTACGAAGTGGTCAAGGTCAGCTACAAGTAATCCCCCGGCTTGCCGGGCGCGCCGCCCGAATGCTAATTTGGCCGGGCCGGGCCGACCACGGCCGCCCGGTTTCGTCCAGGCGGATCTCCGTCCAAGCGCTGTGTTCCCATCCGTACCGCACGGAGGAGGAACCGCATGGACCCGCGATCCGATACCGAAATTCCCAAAGCCACTCTCGTCCTGACCGCCGCCGATGTCTGGCGTCTGCTCGATCTGCCCTCGTGCATGACGGCGGTCGAACAAGCCTTCGTCGCCCACGCCGAATCCCGTGCGTTCGGCCCCGCGATCCTCGGCGTCCACGTTTCGGGCGGCGGCTTTCACGTCAAGGCGGCGGGCGTGAGCGGACCGCAATCCCGGTTCGCCGCCAAGCTCAACGCCAATTTCCCGGGCAACGCGGCGCGCTTCGGCCTGCCGACCATCCAGGGCGTGGTGGTGCTGAGCGACGCGGAAAACGGTTTTCCGCTCGCGGTCATGGATTCGGGATCGATCACCGTCTTGCGCACGGCGGCGGCGACCGGCGTGGCGGCAAAAAGACTTGCCCGCGAGGACGCCCGCGTCGCCACCGTCTGCGGGCTCGGCGCGCAAAGCCGCGCCCAATTGCGCGCCCTCGCCCTCGTGCGCCCGCTCGAAAAAATCTTCGCCGTCGATGTCGATTCCGCGCGCGCGCGAACGTTCGCGGCCGACATGAGCCGGGACCTCGGCGTTCCGGTCGAAATCGCGACCGATCTCGCCCGGGCCGCGCGGGCGAGCGACCTGATCGTCACCTGCACGCCCGCCAAGCGCTGGTTCCTCGATCGCGCCATGGTGCGGCCGGGCGCGTTCGTCGCCGCGGTCGGGGCCGATTCGGAGGAGAAGCAGGAAATCGCCCCCGATCTGATGGCCTCCGCCAAGGTGGTGTGCGACGTGCGCGCGCAATGCGCCGAGATCGGCGATCTCCATCACGCCGTCGCCGCCGGCGCGATGACGGTGGACGACGCGCACGCCGAACTCGCCGACGTGCTGACGGGGCGCCGACCCGGGCGGGAAAGCGCGGACGAGATCACGCTGTTCGATTCGACCGGCACCGCGTTGCAGGACGTGGCCGCCGCCGCCCTGGTCCACGCGCGCGCGCTCGCCGAGGGCGCCGGCACGCGCGTGCGCCTCGGCGATGCGTGAGGGCGATGCTTATTCGCCCTCGACCGCGATCGGCACGCCCGGCTCGTGCTTGCTGGCGCGGATCGACAGCGCGGACTTGACGTGGGTGACGTTGGCGGCCGGGGTCAGCTTGGTGGTGAGGAAGCGTTGGTAATCCTCCCAGTCGCGGGCGACGATCTTGAGCAGAAAATCGGTCTCGCCCGCGAGCATGTGGCACTCGCGCACTTCGGGCCAGCTCCGCACCGTGCGCTCGAACGCGTCCAGGTCGTGCTCGGCCTGGGACGACAGGCCGACCTGGGCGAACACGGTCACCTGGTAGCCGAGCGCCTTGGCGTCGACCTCGGCGTGGTAGCCCCGGATCAGGCCGGAGTCCTCCAGCGCGCGCACGCGCCGAAGACACGGCGGCGCGGAAATGCCGGCGCGTTTGGCGAGCTCGACGTTGGTCATGCGCCCGTCCGACTGCAGGTCGGCGAGAATCCGGCGGTCCACCCGATCGAGCTTCACTTTCTGGGGCATGGGGCCGGAAGTTACCGCGAGCCCCGGGATGGCGCAATAAAATTACAAAACGGCCGGATTTTTCCGGTTCAAACGACCAAAGCCATGCGCGGCTTGCATGGCGCGGCGGGACCATTACCTTGTCGGGAAGGAAGAAAGCCGTCCGTCCCCGTCTCCTTCCCCCGTCTTGTTCCGTCCACGATCGGAGTCGCTATGCCCGCCACCCATCACGCGCCGGTTCTCATTCTCGGTTCGGGCCCCGCCGGGCTCACCGCCGCGATCTACGCCGCCCGCGCCGCGTGGCGTCCGCTGCTGGTCGCCGGGCCGCAGCCGGGCGGGCAGATGACCATCACCACCGACGTCGAAAACTATCCCGGCTTCGCCGAGACGGTCCAGGGCCCGTGGCTGATGGAACAGATGCAAAAGCAGGCGGAGCACGTCGGCACCCGCTTCGTCCAGGACCAGGTCGTCAAGGTCGATCTCGCGCGCCGGCCGTTCGTCGCCGAAGGCGATTCCGGCGACCGCTACACCGGCGACGCCCTGATCGTGGCGACCGGCGCGTCGGCCCGCTGGCTCGGCATTCCGGGCGAGGAGGCGTTGCGCGGCTTCGGCGTTTCCGCCTGCGCCACCTGCGACGGGTTCTTTTTCCGCGGCAAGCAGGTGGCGGTGGTCGGCGGCGGCAACACGGCGGTGGAGGAAGCGCTGTTTCTCGCCAACCACGCCCAGCGCGTGACCCTGATCCACCGGCGCGATTCGCTGCGCGCCGAAAAAATCATGCAGAAACGCCTGTTCGACCATCCGAAGATTTCGGTCGTCTGGGATACGGTGGTGGACGAGGCGGTGGGCGCGGGCGCGCCGGTCGCCTTGGCGTCGCTCAAGCTTCGCAACGTCAAGACCGGCGCGGTGTCGTCGTTCCCGGTCGACGGCCTGTTCGTCGCCATCGGCCACACGCCGAACACCGAAATCTTCAAGGGCCAGCTCGACATGGACGGCGAGGGCTATCTCGTCACCCGCCCCGGCAGCACGGCGACCAACGTCGCGGGCGTGTTCGCCGCCGGCGACGTGCAGGACCGCCATTTCCGCCAGGCGGTGACCGCCGCCGGAACCGGCTGCATGAGCGCGATCGAGGCCGGACATTTTCTCGCGACCGTCGCGGCGGCGGCGGCGGAAGCGGCGCAATGATCGCGATAACCTGAGACAAGGACCATGCCGATGACGCCGCTCACGCTGCGCGAAACCTCGCGGATGGATTGGGATAAGCTGCGCGTCTTTCACGCCGTGGCCGAAGCCGGCAGCTTCACCCATGCCGGCGAAAAGCTGAGCCTCAGCCAATCGGCGGTCAGCCGCCAGATCGGCGCGCTCGAAGGCGCGCTCAACGTGACGCTCTTCCACCGCCACGCCCGCGGGCTGATCCTGACCGAGCAGGGCGAAATCCTCTATCGCGCGGCGCACGAAATCTTCGCCAAGCTCGCCATGACCGAGGCGATGATCGCCGAAGCGCGCGAAAAACCCGAGGGCCCGCTCAAGGTCACCACCACCGTCGCGTTCGGCTCGATCTGGCTCACGCCCCGCATCCGCGAATTCCTGTCGCTCTATCCCGACGTGGACGTGTCGTTGATCCTGGCCGACAGCGAGCTCGATCTGTCCATGCGCGAGGCCGACGTCGCCATTCGCCTCACCAAGCCGCGCCAGCCCGACCTGATCCAGCGCCACGTGCTGACGATGCGCTACGGGATTTTCGCGACGCCCGAATATCTCAAGGAGCACGGCATGCCGAAGACGCCGCGCGACCTCGACGACCATCGCATCATCGTCTACGGCGAGGACGCGACGCCGCCGGTCGCCAACCTGAACTGGCTGTTGGATGTCGGGGCGCAGCCGGGCCGGCCCCGGCGCGCGGTATTGCGGGTCAACAGCGCCTTCGGCATTTTCCGCGCGGTGCAAAGCGGCCTCGGCATCGGCACGCTGCCCGAATACATGAGCCACGAATCGACCAACCTGGTCGAAATCCTGCCCGAGGCCAAAGGCCCGACGGCCGAGATGTATTTCGTCTACCCGGAGGAACTGAAGGCCTCCAAGCGCGTCATCGTATTCCGCGATTGGGTGCTTTCCAGGCTGCGGGCGGCGAAATCCCCCTCGGCCTATATCCTGGCGGCGAGCTGATATTTTCCTTGGCAGCCGCCTCAGCATGAGCGGCCCCGATACTTTTATTATCTATTTATATCAAATAGATAGGATACAATCGGCAAAAAAGCATGACGATCCACTAATGTTCCATCCTAGACATTCATTAAACGCATAACTGCATTGAAATATTAGCGCTGCTTTATCCCTGAAAATACTCATACATTCACAATGTGTGATGTTGCGGCGCAAACGTAGTCGCGTCCGACATCCCCCGAGTTTCCCGCGCCCCCGAGGATTTTAAAGGGCACGGGTACGTGTTCCGGGTGCAATGCCCGGAAGAAGGGACCGGTTTCCGGCCCCTTGCGTCTCCCAGACGTGAAGCCTCCCTGTTTAACTCGCCGGGTCCTTCGGGACCCGGTTTTTTTTTGGCCGAGTATCCGAGTATGCTTTCGGTCGCGGGCCGGAGAGGGGAGATACCGGCGCGCTTTCCATAGGGAGGAAAATTCCATGACCAACGAAATCGACCGGCGCGGGTTCCTGCAAGGGACGGCCGCGACGGTGGGCGTTGCCTTCGCGGGCACGGTCCTGCACGACTCCCGCGCCCATGCGCAGGCGGCCCGGATCGCGGTTCCGACGGTGGACCGGCTTTCGATCCGGGTGGTCTCGGACAGCAGCCACGACATCTTCATCAGCGGCGAATCGCCCAAGGACGTGAAGGTCGAGCGGGTGCGCGGCCTGCCGCCGCCGCGGGCGAAACGGACGTTGCACAACGATTGGGGCCTGTCGCTGCTGCTCGAATCGACCAAGGACGGGGACCAGCGGACCCATATGCTCGACTTCGGCGGCTCGCCCGAGGTGCTCAACCACAACGTCGACATGCTCGACCTCGACCCGTCCAAGATCGGCGGCTTGATCGTCAGCCACGGCCATTACGATCATTTCGGCGGCCTGGTCGGATTTTTGCAGAAGCACCGCGCCAGGATGCCCGCCGATCTGACGCTCTACACCGGCGGCGAGGACAACTTCTGCATGCGGCACACGCGCACGCCGAAGCCCGGCGTCTTCAACGAATGGGGCGCGCTCGACCGGCGCGAGGTGGCGGCGCAGAAGGTGAAGCTCGCGCTCGCCGAGAATCCGGCCGTGATCGGCGGCCATGTTTTCACCACCGGCGCGATTCCCCGGCGCAGCGTCGAAAAGGTCCTGCCCAACACCATGGTCGAACTGGCGGTGCGCGCCGACGGCCTCGGCTGCAACGCCAGCCACTTCGCGCCGGCGGAATTGCAGGGCAAGATCGTCGCCGACGAGCACTATCACGAGCATGCGACCTGCTTCAACGTGAAGAACCGGGGCCTGGTCGTGATCTCGTCGTGCGGCCACGCCGGCGTCGTCAACAGCATCCTGCGCGCCCGGGAAGTGTCGGGAATCGACAAGGTGCACGCGCTGGTCGGCGGGTTCCACCTCGCCCCGGCGCCGAAACCCTATCTCGACCAGGTGATGGCGGAACTGAAAAAGCTCGACGTCGACTACATGATCCCGATGCATTGCAGCGGGACGAACTTCATCAACGCCGTCGCGGCGCAAATGCCGGAAAAACTGATTCTGTCCTCGACCGGCAGCCGGTTCACGTTCGGCGCCTGACCCGCGCCGGCGATACCATCGAACGGCCCGTTCCGGGAAACCGGAGCGGGCCGTTTCTATTGCGCCGCCGCCGCGTGCTGGCGCTCGGCGATGACCTGGTCGGCGAGCTTGCCGGTCAACTCCTGCAGGTGATCGAAGCGCCAGGCGAAGGTGCCGACCCCGAGGGTCGCCGAGCGCAACTCGACGATCAAGTCGTGCATCTCGGCCTGGGGCAGCAGCACCTGCACCTGGTCCCAGCCCTTCCAGTCGGCCTTGGCGTCGAAGCCGAGAATCTGGCCGCGCCGCCCCGAGACCAGGCGCTGCGCCTTGGAGGTGAATTCGCTCGGGATCGCGATCTCCACGTGGCAGATGGGTTCCAGCAGCACCGGCTGGCACGCGGGCAGGCCCTCGCGCATGGCGAGCGCGCCCGCCTTCTTGAACGCCATGTCGGAGCTGTCGACGCTGTGGTACTGGCCGTCGGTCAGTTCGACCGCGAGATCGACCACCGGAAAGCCGAGCGGCCCGCGCGCCAGCGCCTCGCGCACGCCGGCTTCGACCGCCGGAATGTAGTTCTTCGGAATCGCGCCGCCGACGATGGAATTGGTGAAGGTGAATCCCGAGCCGCGCGGCAGCGGCTTGATTTCCACGTGCACGTCGCCGAATTCGCCGTGGCCGCCCGATTGCTTCTTCTGGCGGGCGTGTTGCGCAATGCCCTTGCGGATGGTTTCCTTGTAGGGCACCTGCGGCTTTTTCGCCTTGATCGCGAGGTTGAAGCGCTGCTTCAGGCGCTCGAGCGCGATCTGCAAATGGATTTCGCCGAGGCCCCAAAGCAGGAATTCGCCGGTATCGACATTGGGGCCGAAGGAAAGCGACGGATCCTCCTCGATCAGCTTGGTGAGCGCGCCGGAAAGCTTGACGTCGTCCTCGCGCTTTTCCGCGTGGATGGCGAGCGCGAACAGGGGCGCCAGTTTCTCCGGCCACTTGGGAATCGCCTTGAGCCCGGCCGCGGTCAGCGCGTGTCCGGTCGCCGGGCCCTCGGTGCGGGCCAACGCGACCACCTCGCCGGTTCCGGCCTTGGCGGTCTTCTCCTGCTTGCCGCCGGCGAGGCGGAGAAGCCCGCCGACCCGCACGCCGCCCATGGTCGCGCCTTCCGCGATCTCGCCGGAAAGCACGCGCGCGATCGACAACTTGCCGGTATGGCCCGCGTACAGGGTCTTGAACACCGCCGCCGCCGCGCCGTTGCCGGCATCAAGGCCGAGCCGCTTGGCCGCCGCGCCCGCGTCGGGCGTTTCGTGGCGGAGCGCTTTCAACAGCCGCCGCACCCCGTGGTCGCGCTCGGCCGAGCCGAAGAACACCGGCACCACCTTCGATTCGGCCATGTCCTTGGCCAGCGTCGCATAGATGGCCGCGGGCGGCGGCACCGTGTCCTCCAAAAGCTGTTCGAGCAGCTTGTCGTCGAAATCGGCGAGCGCCTCCAGCATCTCGGTCCGCGCCTTGGCCTCGCGCGGCTTTTCCTTGTCCGGGATCTGGATCAGTTCGGACACCTTGCCCGGCGTCCAGCGGAACGCGCGTTCGCTCACCAGATCGACGTGGCCGACCACCTTGTCGCCCTCGCGGATCGGGATTTCGCGCATCACCAGCGGGTGGCGCGACAGCCCCTGCAGGGCGTCGAGGGTTTCCTTCACGCTGCCCGAGGCGGTGTCCATCTTGTTGACGAACAGAAGATGCGGGATGTCCTTGTCGTCGAGAAATTTCAGGAGCGGCGCCAGGGTCATGGCGCGGCCGACGTCGGATTCGCACACCACCACCGCCACGTCGGCGACCATCAGGGCGTTTTCGGATTCCTGCAGCAGCTCGATCGAGCCGGGGCAGTCGAGGAAGCTCCACCTCTCGCCCAGGTATTCGGCCGAGGCGACGTTGACCTCGGTGCCGGAGCCGCGCGCGCGCGATTCCGGCGATGCGTCGCCGACCGTGGTGCCCTCCTTGCGCGAGCCCTTGCGCGGGATCGCGCCGCAATGGAACAGCAGGCTTTCGAGCAGCGCGGTCTTGCCGCTGAGGTAAGGGCCGACCAGGGCCGCGACCCTGGGGCCGGACGGTGGCTTAGGCATGGTCCCTCCCGGCGTTGTGGGCGGGTCCGTCCCGAAAGGCAGGGCACGGCCCGCGCTTTGGTTGGAGGAAAAGGTTAGCCCGCCCGGCGGCGGATTCAAGCAAAAACGGGCGCGCCCGGAATCCCGCGCTTGATCGCGGTCAATGCGTCACGTCAGCGTCGCGCAGAAACGCTGGATGCGCCGGCAGGCGTCTTCCAGCAGTTCGGTCGCGGTCGCGTAGGAAATGCGAAAGTGCGGGCTGAGCCCGAACGCCTCGCCCTGGACCACGGCGACGCCCTCGGCCTCCAGCAGCGCGGTCGCGAAATCGCCGTCGTTGCCGATGGTTTGGCCCCTGGGCGTCTTCTTGCCGATGACGCCGGCGCAACTGGGATAGACGTAGAACGCGCCCTCGGGCCTCGGGCAGGAAATGCCCTTCGCCTGGTTGAGCATGGACACCACCAGGTCGCGGCGGCTTTTGAACACCTCGTTCTGGCGGGCGATGAAGTCGATCGGCCCGTTGAGCGCGGCGACGCTCGCCGCCTGGCTGATGGAACTCGGGTTCGAGGTGCTGTGCGATTGCACCGCGTTCATCGCCTTGATCAGTTCCGCCGGCCCGCCGCCGTAGCCGATGCGCCAGCCGGTCATGCAATAGGCCTTGGAGACGCCGTTCATGGTGAGCGTGCGCGCATAGAGCTTCGGCTCGACCTCGGCGATGGTCGCGAACTTGAAATCGTCGTAGACGAGATGCTCGTACATGTCGTCGGTCAGGATCCAGACCTGCGGATGCCGGAGCAAAACATCGGCGAGCGCCCTGAGATCGGCGGCGCGGTAGCCGGCGCCGGTCGGATTGGATGGCGAATTCAGGATCAGCCACTTGGTCCGTGGCGTGATCGCCTTTTCCAAATCGGCGGGCTTCAGGCGAAATCCGTTGGCGGCCGGGCAGGGGATGAACACCGGCTTGCCGTCGGCGAGCAGGACCATGTCCGGATACGACACCCAATAGGGCGCCGGGATGATGACCTCGTCGCCCGCGTCCAGCGTCGCCATGAACGCGTTGTAGAGCACCTGCTTGCCGCCGGTGCCGACGGTGATCTGCTCGGGCGTGTAGTCGAGCCCGTTCTCGCGCTTGAACTTGGCCGAAATCGCCTTGCGCAGTTCGACCGTGCCCTGGACGTCGGTGTATTTGGTCTCGCCGCGGTCGATGGCCGCCTTGGCCGCCCTCTTGATGTGGTCGGGGGTGTCGAAGTCGGGCTCGCCCGCGCCGAGGCCGATGACGTCGCGGCCTTCCGCCTTCAGCGCGCGCGCCTTCTGGCTGACGGCGATGGTCGGCGACGGCTTGATGCGGGCGAGGCGCTGGGCGATGAAGGGCATGGGCGTAATCCGATGCGGGAGAGCGGGGGTGGAATTCGGCGAGGCGGACAGTAAAATCCCGGGCGGCTTCCCGCAACCGCTAATCCGGACTTTTTCCGCCGGCCGGCGGACGCCACGGCCAGGACGCCATCGATGCTTGCCAGGCTCAAATCGGCGATCAAAGGCGCGCTCGCCTACCGGCCGTTGGCCGAAACGGCGGAGCCGCGCGAACACATCGTGCGGACGGCGCGCCCCGGCTATCCCTTTTGCCCGCCCGACGAAGGGGACTTTCTTCACGCCCTGATCGTCGGGCACGGGTGCAAGGCGTGCCTGGAAACCGGCTTCGGCACCGGCAGCACGGCGCTCTACATGCTGCACGCGACGCGCGCGACCCACGGGCGCGTGACCTCGATCGACTGGAGCGCGGACGAATTCAATCGGCTCGGGCGCGAGCTTCTCGCCGCGTCGCCCGACGCCGCCCGGCACCGCCTGATCGAGGAGCCGTCCGAACTGGTGCTGCCGCGCCTCGCCCTCGCCGGGGAGGCGTTCGATTTCGTGTTCGTCGACGGCTGGAAATCCTTCGATCAGCTCGCGTTCGAGGCGTTCCTGCTCAACCGCATGTTGCCGGTCGGCGGGATCGTCTGTTACGACGACGCGGTCAACGCGTCGGTGCGCGCCATGATCCGGCTGCTGAAGGCGTATTACGGCTACGTCGAGGTGCCGAGGCGCGCATCCGGCGGCGAGGGACGCCGGCGCCTGTTCGAAATCCTGACGCGACGGACTTGGCATCGGCCCTACCGGGCGCTGCGCAAGGCCGTCGCCACCGAGGCGCAGGCGCCGCGCCGCGACGGTTATTTTTATTGCCCAATCTGAAAACCCTTTGCATCCATGACCGCGCCAAACTTCGTCAATCCCGAGATTTTCACGCCCCCCAAGCGCGCGCCGCTCGCCGACGGGCGCAAATTCAAGCTCGTTTCCGACTACGCCCCGGCCGGCGACCAGCCGCAGGCGATCGAAAAACTGATCGCGGGCGCCAAGGCGGGCGAGCGCGAGCAGGTGCTGCTCGGCGTCACCGGCTCGGGCAAGACCTTCACGGTCGCGCACATGATCCAGAACCTGCAGCGCCCGACCCTGGTGCTGGCGCCCAACAAGACGCTCGCCGCGCAGCTCTACGCCGAGATGAAGGGGTTCTTTCCCGAAAACGCGGTCGAGTATTTCGTGAGTTACTACGACTACTACCAGCCCGAGGCCTACGTCCCGCGCACCGACACCTACATCGAGAAGGACGCTTCGATCAACGAGCAGATCGACCGCATGCGCCACGCCGCCACCCGCGCGCTGCTGGAACGGAGCGACACGGTCATCGTCGCCTCGGTCTCCTGCATCTACGGCATCGGCGCGGTCGAGACCTATTCGGAAATGATCCTGACGCTGGAGGCCGGCGGGCGGATCGAGCGCAACGCGCTCCAGAAACGCCTGGTCGAGCTGCAGTACCGGCGGAACGACCACGATTTCGCCCGCGGCACCTTCCGCGTCCGCGGCGACGTGGTGGAAATCTTCCCTTCGCACCTGGAAGACCGCGCCTGGCGCCTGTCGCTGTTCGGCGACGAGATCGAGGGCTTGTGGGAAATCGACCCGCTCACCGGCGAAAAAGCGGCGACGCTGGCCGCCGTCACCGTCTTTCCCAACAGCCACTACGTGACGCCGCGCCCGACCATTCTGCAGGCGATCCCCAAGATCAAGGCGGAGTTGAAGGAGCGCATCGCCCATTTCCTGGGGCAAGGCCGCCACCTGGAGGCGGAGCGCATCGAGCAGCGCACCATGCTCGACCTCGAAATGCTGGAAACCACCGGCCATTGCAGCGGGATCGAGAACTATTCGCGCTACTTGACCGGACGCAACCCGGGCGAGCCGCCGCCGACGCTGTTCGAATACCTGCCCGAAAACGCGCTCTTGGTGGTGGACGAAAGCCACGTCACCGTGCCGCAGCTGGGCGGCATGTATCGCGGCGACTACAACCGGAAATCGACGCTCGCCGAATACGGCTTTCGCTTGCCGTCCTGCGTCGACAACCGGCCCTTGAAGTTCGAGGAATGGGAGGCGATGCGCCCGGCGACCGTGTTCGTGTCGGCGACGCCCGGCCCGTGGGAGCTGGAAAAGACCGGCGGCGCGGTGATCGAGCAGGTGGTGCGCCCGACCGGGCTGATCGATCCGCTCTGCGTCGTCCGCCCGGCCGGCGGCCAGGTGGACGACCTGATGAAGGAGATCAAGGCGACGGCGGCCCGGGGCTTCCGTTCGCTGGTGACCGTGCTGACCAAGCGCATGGCCGAGGACCTGACCGAGTATCTCCACGAACACGGCGTGCGGGTGCGCTACATGCACTCCGACATCGAGACGCTGGAGCGGATCGAGATCATGCGCGATCTCCGGCTCGGCGCGTTCGACGTGCTGGTCGGCATCAACCTGCTGCGCGAGGGGCTCGACATCCCCGAATGCGCCCTGGTCGCCATCCTCGACGCGGACAAGGAAGGGTTCCTCCGGTCCAAGACCAGCCTGATCCAGACCATCGGCCGGGCCGCGCGCAACATCGAAGGGCGCGTGCTGCTGTATGCCGACGTCCTGACCGAATCCCTCAAGTTCGCGATCGGCGAGACCGAGCGGCGCCGGCAGAAGCAGCAGGCCTACAACGCCCTCCACGGCATCACCCCCGCGAGCGTGAAGAAGGGCATCGCCGACGCGCTCGCCTCCGTCTACGAGCAGGATTACGTCACCGTCGATACCGGCGTTTCCGGCGACGCGCATCTGGTCGGCCACAATCTCCGCGCCCATCTCGACGCCTTGGACAAGCGCATGAAGGACGCCGCCGCCAATCTGGAATTCGAGGAAGCGGCGCGCCTTCGCGACGAAATCCGCCGGCTGGAGGCGTTCGAATTGGGCCTCGACAAGCCGGGCGTCGCGCCGAGTGCGGCGAGCGAAGCGGGAGCGCGCGCAGGGATTCGTCCGCGCGACACGGGGATTCGCCCGGGCCGGAGCAAGCTTGCGCCGGGACAACACCGGGGTAAACGGCCCTAAGCCCTTGATCGGGCGGGAAACCGCTCGATTCGTGTAGGCATTTGTAGTCATGGCGCGCCGCCCTCGCCCGAATCCGGGGATTTCGGCGCCGGGGGATCGGGGAGATCGATGTCCATGCCGTAGATGTCCGGGTCGTCGGCCTCGGGGCGGCGGGGGAAGGGGGCCGGGCCGTGTTCCGCGAGCCAGGCCTTGCACACCTCGACCGCCGAGGGCAGGGGCGGCTCGGGGCGGCGTTCGGGCGAGCGCAGGTACATCGCCGAACAGCTGTGATCGACGCCGATCATCCGGGCCATGAGCAGGAGAATGCGCGCGGCGGAGCCGTAGACGCCGTCGCGCTCGGCGAGGCGGTAGAGGTTTTCGAGCCGCCCCAGGATCAGGCCGGCGTCGATCTTGTCGGCGAGCGCCGTTCGCAGGGTGTCGAGCCGCGCGCGGACGCGCGCGTCCTTGAGCAGCCGGTGGCCCTGGAACCGCGCCGCCCGTTCCGAATACCCCGCGCCCCGCGCCGCCTCGGCGGCGTTGCCGGTGGCGACGTACAATTCGCAGAAGCGCTCCTGCCGCGGGTTCAGTTCGGGTGCGCCGCCGGCCCCGGCCACGGGCGTTTTCCGGCGGCGGCGGCGAATCGGGAAGGTGGGCGGATCGGGCGGCGGGGGAAAGGGCCAGGAATCGGCCCAGGCGTCGGATGACATGGCGGAAGGCTCCTTGACAATGGACCTAATAATAGGTATATTTACATAATTAGGACAAATTGTCAACTTCGCCGAAACCCGTAATTATGAGGGCTCATGACCAAACCGGTACCGCCTGGCGAACCGCCGAAAACCCTGTCGCGCCGCTTCTGGCTGCGCACGACGGCGCTGCTTGGGTTGGCGCTGACGCTTTCCTTACGCGGCCGTCCGGCGGCCGCCGGCGCCGACGCCCCGTTCGCCCAGCCTGACGCGGCCGGACCCACGGCATTCCTCGATCGCGCCTTCGCCATGCGCCGCCAGGCGGAGGCCGCCGGCGATCAGGCCTACGGCGCGGTCGTGGCGCGCGACGGGCGGATCGTCGGTCAGGCGCCGAGCGCGGTGGTGACGCGCGGCGACCCGACCGCGCACGCGGAGATGGAGGCGATCCGCGACGCCGCGCGGCGGCTCGGCCGGCGCGATCTTTCCGGCTGCACGCTCTATTCCAGCTCGCGCCCGTGCCCGATGTGCGAGGCAGCGGCGTATTGGGCCGGCATCGAGCGAATGGTTCATGGTACGGCGGCGACCGACGCCGGCCCGCCGCGACTCGGGCGCTGCTGAGCCGTGGCGACGGTACGCCTTGCCCTAATGGTTTTTCTCCTGGTCCTCGGCGCCGGACCGGGATCGGCGGCGGCGCAAACCGACACGGATCGCGCGTTGATCGCCGCGGCGGCACGCGGCGACGCGCCGGAGGTGAGCCGCCTGATCGCCGGCGGCGCCGGCGTTGTGGCGCGCGACGAAACGGGCCGCACCGCGCTGCTCGCGGCGACCCAGGGCAATCATGTCGCGGCGGCGAAAGTGCTGATCGCCGCTGGCGCCGATGTCAACGCCAAGGACCGCATCGACGACAGCCCCTATCTGCTCGCCGGCGCCCGGGGATATCTCGATATCCTCCGCCTCACGCTCGCCAACGGCGCCGACCTCGCCAGCGTCAACCGTTTCGGCGGCACGGCCTTGATCCCGGCGGCGCATTACGGTCACGTCGAAGTCGTGCGCGAATTGCTCACCACGCCGATCACCGTCGATCATGTCAATCGCCTCGGCTGGACGGCGCTGCTGGAAGCGATCATCCTCGGCGATGGCGGGCCGGCGCACACCGAGATCGTCCGCCTACTGATCGCCGCCGGCGCCGACGTCAATCTTGCCGACCGCGAGGGCGTCACGCCGCTCGCGTATGCCGAACGCCGCGGCCAGGCCGCGATCGCCGCGCGGCTCCGGGCCGCCGGCGCGCGCCCGTGACGGCGACGGGTGGACCCAATGCCCGGACCGTGCGCGTGTTCGACGCGCTGCGCCGGAGCGAAGCGACCTATCGGCGAGGGGGCGACGACGTTCGCCAGAAAGGCACGTCAGTGGAAGATGGCGGCGTGAGGGCGATTTCTTAAGAAGCGCGGCTTTGCGCCAAAATCCAAAAGTTGAAGCTGTTTAGTTTTGGATAGAACTAGTGGCCCCCTCATACGCGGATAAGGACCACCAGCATTTTCTGCCAATGACTACAACCTAATCTGTACAGTTCTGCTAATCCCCCAACAATCGCTGCGCGACGAGCCGGAGAAGCTGCCAGCGTATGCCCACATCGGGTTTTTTCACCACACCCGCTCGACGCCGTAGGCGTCGAGCACGCGGTCCTTGCTGACGAGCGTCATGTCCTCGGCCAGCGCCTGGGCGACCAGCAGGCGGTCGAACGGGTCCTTGTGCGCGGGGTGATCGCGCAAATCGTGGACCCGCAACGCGTGCTCCAAGGTGAGTGGAAGCAATGAAAACCCATACCACGCGATTTCGCCCCGGATGAATTTCGGGACGTCGTCCGGAACGGCGAGCCGGCTCAGCTTTTTCTTGACGACGATTTCCCACGCGCAGACGACGCTTGCGAAGACTTCGTTATGGCGGTCGCCGATGGCGCGGCGGGCGTTCTCGCCGAGAAGGTTCTGTTCGGCGACCCACCACAGGAACGCGTGGGTATCGAGCAACAGCCTCACTCGCGGCCCTCGAAGGCGCGCAGGAATTCCTCGGGCAGGGGATCGTCGAAATTATCGTAGATTTTGACTAGGCCCTTGGCATGACCCGGCTCGCGGCGCTTGGGCGCGGCCTCGAACGGCACGATCTTGGCCACGGGCTTCCCCGCCTTGGCGAGCACGATTTCCTCGCCCTTGCGCGCGCGCGCGATCAGCTTGGAGAGATGGGTCTTGGCGTCGTGGATGTTGACGGTTTTCATGGCACGGCCGCAGGCGTTCGTTTTGTCATTCCCGCGAAAGCGGGAATCCAAATTTTCCCGTAAACCTGGACCCCCGCTTGCGCGGGGGTGACGTTCCCGGCCGATGGTGGACTAAGCGGTTAGCTAAGTCAACGAAAGCGGGGAAACCGCCCGGAAAACCGGCCGAACACTAACCCCCCAACAGCCCCGGCGACACCAGCCACAGGAGACGCCAGCGCACGCCCTTGGCGGTCGCCTCGCTTTCCAGGCACGCGACCGCGGCGGTGGCGAAGTCGGCGAAATCGCCCGCGCCGACTTCCTTGCCCTTGGCGCCGACCAGGGCGGCGAGCGCGCCCGCCATGAACGGCATGTGGCCGACCACCAGCACGTCGTTGCCGGTCGAATTGGCGGGGCCGTTGGCGACCCTCGCCGCCTCCGTCCAATTCTTTGCCGAGGCGACCAGGCGTTCGGGCGAGTCCTCGGGCCCGAGCCCCTCGCTTTCCTCCAGCACCGCGCCGGGCGCCAGCACGCGCGCGAGGATCGCCGCCGTTTCGCCCGCGCGCAGTTTCGGACTGTGGATCACGCGCCGCGGATGCACGCCGCCGCGCGCGAGGAACGAGGCCATGCGCTCGACCTCGGCGCGGCCCTTGGCGCTCAACGGTCGGCGCGGGTTTTCCATCGCCTCCACCGCGTCGCCGTGCCGGGCGAGATAAACGCGCATGATTATTTCGGCCTGATATCGGTTGTCGCGGACGTCCCGTTCACCCCCACCCCAGCCCTCCCCCATCGAGGGGGAGGGGGTGGATTTTTTGCACTCGCTTTTTTCCCTCCCCCCTTGCGGGGGAGGGTCAGGGTGGGGGGAAAGAACGCGAGATTCATGGACAATCTCCGATCCTAGGCCACGTCCACCAGCACGCCGCCGGTGGCCGTGGCCTTCTCGACCGCTTCGTGGGCCTCCGCGAGGCGCGCGAGCGGCACGCGCAAGCCCACGCGATGGCGGAGCGCGCCTTCCTTCAGCATTCGCGTCACGTCGGCGAAGGCGGTGCCTTGCGCCGCCTCCGGCATGCCGTAGATGAACACGAATTCGATCTTGGCGTTCAGCACCATCAGCGGCCCGAACGGGATTTTCGGTTCGGGCGCGGAATCGGAAGCATAGGTGGCGATCGCGCCGCCCGGTGCGAGAATCTTGGGCGCCAGCGCGACGTTGGCGCCGAATTCGGTTTCGACGATGCGGTGAACTCCCTTGCCGCCGCTCGCGGTCTTGATCTTGTCGGCCAAGTCGGCGTCGCGGTAATCGAGCGCCACGTCGGCGCCGAGGTCCTTGAGCTGCGCGAGCTTGGGCGCGGACGCGGTCGCGATCACCCGCGCGCCCGCGCGCTTCGCCATTTGAATTGCATAAGCGCCGACCCGGCCGGTGCCGCCGGTGATTAAGATATTTTGCCCCAAGAGGGGCGTGTCCTTCGGAGCGCGCGGGGATTCGCCCGCGCGCGATGCGAACAATTCGTCGCTCGGAAAAAGGCAGCGGTGCGCCGTCACCGCCGGAACGCCGAGGGAGGCACCGTCCGCGAACGACACGCCGTCCGGCAACGGAATCGCGAAGCGCGACGGGACGCAGGTATATTGCGCGGCGGTGCCGAAGGGTCGTCCATGTTGCGCCGCGAACACCCAGACGCGCTCGCCGACGCGGGTTTGCGGCACGCCCGCGCCGACCCGGTCGATGGTGCCGGCGCCGTCGTTGTTCGGGATAATGCGGGGGAATTTTCCGAGTTCGCGGCCCTCTTTCCGGCGCTTGACGTCGGTCGGGTTGACCGAGGATACCGCCACGCGCACCCGCACCTCGCCCGGCGCCGGTTCGGGGTCCGGCATTTCGCCCGCGACCAGCACCTCGGCGGCGGGGCCCTTTCGTTCGTACCAGACGGCGCGCATGGGACGGGTCCTATTTCTTCAGGCGCTCGGGAAAATATTTCCGCAACTTCGCCACCTTGGGCGCCGAGACGTAGGCGATGTAGGGCTGGCCCGGATTGAGCCGGGCGTAATCCTGGTGGTAATCCTCCGCCGGGTAAAATTTCGTCAGCGGCTCCAGGGTGGTGACGATGGGCGAGTCGAAAACCTTCGCTTTATCGAGCTTGGCGATGTAATCGCGCGCGATCCGCTTTTCGTTTTCGTCCCGGTAAAAGATCGCCGAGCGGTACTGGCGCCCGACGTCGTTGCCCTGGCGGTTCAACTGGGTCGGGTCGTGGGCGACGGAAAAGAAGATGCGCAGCAGCTCGCCGAACGACGCGCGCGCGGGGTCGTAGCGGATTTCGATCGCTTCCGCGTGGTCGGTCTTGCCCGAGCAGACGTCTTTGTAGTTGGCGGTTTCGGGCGTGCCGCCGGCATAGCCGGAAACGACCGAGATCACGCCCGCGAGTTCGCGGTAAACCGCCTCGGTGCACCAGAAGCAGCCGCCCGCCAAAACCAGCGTTCGCTCGGTTTCGCCGGCGCGTAAGTCTTCATCGGGTCCGGGAAAGTCGCTCGGCGCTAGGGTAGAGCGGCCGAACATCTCGTCACGCCGCCCGCTCGACCAGGGCAAGCAGGGTTTCGGCGACGGCGACGGCGCGCTGGCCTTGCGCCTTGGCCGCGTCGGTGTCGGCCTCGGCGAGCCGGGCGCGGGCGCGGGCGAGGCGGGCCTCGGCCTCGGGCCGCGCGATCTCGGCGAGCGGAATCGCCTCGTCCGCCAGCACCGTGCAGCGCTCGGGCGACACGTCGACGAAACCGCCGGCGACGAACAGGCGCTCGACCGGCTTGCCGCCCTCGTACACCGTGACCGCGCCGGGGCGCAACGTCCCGACCAGCAGCGAATGGCCGGGCAGCACGCCCATGTCGCCCTCGGCGCCGGGCACGACCACCATCTCGACCGGGTCGGACTTGACCAGCCGTTCGGGGGTGACCAGCTCGAAGGCGATGGTGGCGGCCATGGGGCGATGTCCGTTCGCGGTTCCGGTGCGGCTCAGGCGGCTTCCGCCGCCATGCGCTTCGCCTTTTCGACCGCTTCCTCGATGGTGCCGACCATGTAGAAGGCGGACTCGGGCAGGGTGTCGTAGTCGCCGGCGACGATGCCCTTGAAGCCCTTGATGGTGTCGGCGAGCGCGACCAGCTTGCCGGGGCTGCCGGTGAACACCTCGGCGACGTGGAACGGCTGGCTCAAGAAGCGCTGGATCTTGCGCGCGCGCGCGACCGTGAGCTTGTCTTCCTCCGACAGCTCGTCCATGCCGAGAATGGCGATGATGTCCTGCAGCGACTTGTAGGTCTGCAGGATTTTCTGCACCTGGGTCGCGACCTGGTAGTGCTCCTCGCCGACGACGCGCGGGTCGAGCACGCGCGAGGTCGAATCGAGCGGATCGACGGCGGGATAGATGCCGAGTTCGGCGATCTGGCGGGAAAGCACCGTGGTCGCGTCGAGGTGCGAGAACGAGGTCGCCGGCGCCGGGTCGGTCAGGTCGTCGGCCGGCACGTAGATCGCCTGGACCGAGGTGATCGAGCCCTTGTTGGTCGAGGTGATGCGCTCCTGCAACGCGCCCATGTCGGTGGCCAAGGTGGGTTGGTAGCCGACCGCCGAGGGAATGCGCCCCAAGAGCGCCGACACCTCGGAGCCCGCTTGGGTGAAGCGGAAGATGTTGTCGACGAAGAAGAGAACGTCCTGGCCTTCCTGGTCGCGGAAGTATTCGGCGAGCGTGAGACCGGAGAGGCCGACGCGCGCGCGCGCGCCGGGCGGCTCGTTCATCTGGCCGTAGACCAGCGCCGCCTTGGAACCGGGGCCGTCGAGCTTGATCACGCCCGATTCGATCATTTCGTGGTAGAGGTCGTTGCCCTCGCGCGTGCGCTCGCCGACGCCGGCGAAGACCGAATAGCCGCCGTGGCCCTTGGCGATGTTGTTGATCAATTCCATGATGATGACGGTCTTGCCGACGCCCGCGCCGCCGAACAGGCCGATCTTGCCGCCCTTGGCGTAGGGGCAGATCAGGTCCACCACCTTGATGCCGGTGGTGAGAATTTGCGTTTCGGTCGACTGGTCGACGAAGGCCGGGGCCGGCGCGTGGATCGGCATCGACATCTTGGCGTTGACGGGCCCTCGCTCGTCGACCGGCTCGCCGATCACGTTGATGATGCGCCCGAGCGTTTCCGGGCCGACCGGCACGCGGATCGGACCGCCGGTGTCCTTGACCTCGACCCCGCGCTGCAGGCCGTCGGTGGTGTCCATGGCGACCGTGCGCACCGCCTTTTCGCCCAGGTGCTGCGCGACCTCGAGCACCAACAGCTTGCCGCCGTTGTCGACGTGCAGCGCGTTCAGGATTTCCGGCAGCTCGCCCTCGAAGCGGACGTCGACCACCGCGCCCATGACCTGGGTGACCTTGCCGATGTTGTTCTTCGCCATGTGTTTCGTGCTCCGGCTAGAGCGCTTCCGCGCCCGAGATGATTTCGATCAGTTCCTTGGTGATGCCGGCCTGGCGCGTGCGGTTGTATTGCAGCGTCAGCCGGTCGATCATGTCGCCCGCGTTGCGGGTCGCGTTGTCCATCGCGGTCATGCGCGCGCCGTGCTCGGACGCCGAGCTTTCGAGCAGCGCCTGGAACGTCTGGATGGCGAGGTTGCGCGGCAGCAGCTCGGCCAGGATCTCGGCCTCGTCCGGCTCGAAGATCGGCACCGCGCGCGCGCCCTGAGCGGCCGCGGTTTCCGCCGGCACCGGCAGCGGCACGATCTGGCTCCGGGTCACGATCTGGGTCATGGCCGACTTGAAGCGGTTGAAAATGAGCGTGGCGACGTCGAAGGCGCCCGCCTCGTAGAGGGCGACGAGCTTCGCCGCGATCGGCTGGGCGTCGGCGTATTGGACGCCCTTGCGCCCGATGCCGGTGAAATCGGCGACGATGTCGTTTTTGAAATCGCGCCGGAGCACGTCGCGGCCCTTGCGCCCGACGCAGAGGAGCTTGACGGTCTTGCCCCCGGCGCGCAGCTCCTGGGCGAGGCGGCGGGTTTCGCGCACGACCGAACTGTTGAAGACGCCGCAGAGGCCCCGGTCGGCGGTGCAGGGGATCAGCAGGTGCACCTTGTCCTCGCCGGTGCCGGCGAGCAGCCTCGGCGCGCCGGCCACGCCCTTCTGGCCGGCGGCGAGCGCGGCCACCATGCGGCCCATGCGCTCGGCGTAGGCGCGGCTGGCCTCGGCCGACTCTTGCGCGCGGCGCAATTTCGCGGCGGCCACCATCTTCATGGCCGACGTGATCTTGCGCGTCGCCTTGACGCTGTTGATCCGCAGTTTGAAGGATTTCAGGCTCGGCATGACGTGGGTCCGGTATGGCGCCTCAGCCGGCGAAGGTCTTGGCGAATTCGTCGTAGAAGCGCGTCATCCGTTCCTCGGTCTTCTTGGAGATTTCCCTCTCGGTCCGGAGGGTGTCGAGAATGTCCTTGCCCTTGGCGCGCAGCTCCGACAGCGCCTGGCGCTCGAACTTGCCGACGTCGCCGACCGCGATCTTGTCGAGATAGCCGCGCACCCCGGCGAAGATCAACGCCACCTGCTCCTCGACCGGCAGTGGGCTGTACTGCGGCTGCTTGAGGATTTCGGTCAGCCGCGCGCCGCGCGCGAGCAGGCGCTGGGTCGCGGCGTCGAGGTCGGAGGCGAACTGGGCGAAGGCGGCCATCTCGCGGTACTGGGCGAGTTCGAGCTTGATGGTGCCGGCGACCTGCTTCATCGCCTTGATCTGGGCGGCGGAGCCGACGCGGCTGACCGAGAGGCCGACGTTCACCGCCGGGCGGATGCCCTTATAGAACAGTTCGGTTTCGAGGAAGATCTGGCCGTCGGTGATGGAAATGACGTTGGTCGGGATGTAGGCCGACACGTCGCCCGCCTGGGTTTCGATCACCGGCAGCGCGGTGAGCGAGCCGGCGCCGTGGCCGTCGTTCATTTTGGCCGCGCGCTCGAGCAGGCGCGAATGGAGATAGAACACGTCGCCGGGATAGGCTTCGCGCCCCGGCGGGCGGCGGAGCAAGAGCGACATCTGGCGGTAGGCCACCGCCTGCTTGGACAGATCGTCGTAGAAGATGACCGCGTGCATGCCGTTGTCGCGGAAATACTCGCCCATGGCGCAGCCGGTGTAGGGGGCCAGGAACTGCAACGGCGCCGGGTCGGACGCGGTCGCCGCGATCACGATCGAGTACTTGAGCGCGTCGTTGTCTTCCAGCGTCTTGACCAGCTGGGCGACGGTCGAGCGCTTCTGGCCGATCGCGACGTAGACGCAGTAGAGCTTGCTCTTCTCGTCGCCGCTTTCGTTGACCCGCTTCTGGTTGAGGATGGTGTCGACGATGATCGCCGTCTTGCCGGTCTGGCGGTCGCCGATGATCAGCTCGCGCTGGCCGCGGCCGATCGGGATCAGGCTGTCGATCGCCTTGATGCCGGTTTGCATCGGCTCGTGCACCGAACGGCGCGGCACGATGCCCGGCGCCTTGACCTCGACCCGCGCGCGCTTGGCTGACGCGATCGGACCCTTGCCGTCGATCGGCTGGCCGAGCCCGTCGACCACGCGACCCAACAGCTCCTTGCCGACCGGCACGTCGACGATGGCGCCGGTGCGCTTGACCGTGTCGCCCTCGCGGATGTTGCGGTCGTCGCCGAAAATCACCGCGCCGACGTTGTCGTCCTCCAGGTTCAGCGCCATGCCCTTGATGCCGCCGGGAAACTCGACCATTTCGCCGGCCTGCACGGAATCGAGCCCCCAGATGCGGGCGATGCCGTCGCCGACCGACAACACTTGGCCCACCTCCGCGACCTCGGCTTCGGCGCCGAAGTTGGCGATGCGTTCCTTGAGGATGGCGGAAATTTCCGCGGCGCGAATGTCCATCAGGCGGTTCCTTTCATGGCGGTGCGCATGCGCGCGAGGCGCGAACGGAGCGAGCTGTCGACCATGCGCGAGCCGACCTTGACGACCAGGCCGCCGAGCAGCTCGGGCTCGACCCGGGCGTGGATCACGACCCTGGCGCCGAGGGCCTTCTTGAGCTGGCTTTCGAGCGCGTCGGTCTGGTCTTTCGAGAGCGGTTTGGCCGAGGCGACCTCGGCGGTAATTTCGCCCGCGCGCTCGGCGAGCCGGGCGCGAAACGCGGCGATCATGTCGGGCAGCTGGGCGGCGCGGCGGTTTTTCACCGTCAGGCCGACGAAGTTGCGGGTCAGCGCGTCGAGGCGGGCTTCCTCCATCACCGCGTCGAGGCCGAAGTGCTGATCCTCGCGCGACATGCGCGGCGAGCGGATCAGGCGCCCGAGGTCGTGGCTGTCGGCGACCATGGCGCCGAGCCGGGCGAGGTCCTCGGCGACGCGGTCGAGCTTGCCTTTTTCCTCCGCCAAATCGAACAAAGCGGCCGCATAGCGGGCGGCGAGGCCTGTCGCCCCTGTGGAAGCTCCGGTGGACACGCGCTTGCCCTCAAGAAATCCGACGAAAAAACGAGCGCGTCGCCGGCCGAAAAACGGGAGATTCCGGGGCGCCGCGGCGGGTGGGTTCTCTACCACGGTCTGCCCCCGCGGCGCAACCTGACTTGCCGCAGGTGCGAAGTTCCGGAAGCCGGGAAAAACGCCAGCCCGAACAACGAATTATCGGCTGCGGGCAGCGGCGTCCGGAAAGCCCGCGACCCAAGGGATGCTGTGACGGTCGTCATCGCGAAAAACGCCCGCGTGTTCTCTCCTTGCAAGCAGAGGGAAAAGGAGAAAGCCATGACCACGGTCGCGACGCCCCGCAATCCGGGCGGACCCAGTGCCGGTCCGAATGGGCTTCTCGATCGGCCGAACCGCGGGAGCCAATGGGATCCCGCCCACGAGCGGCTTTGTGCCCTTGTTTATCTGATCGTCGGCGAGCGGCGTTTCGCGCGCTCCATGATCAAGAGCGCCCTCAACGGCTTCGGCTTCCGCAATTTGACCGAATGCGAATCGGCCGAGCACGCACTCAAGGTGATCGTGGAGGGCGGCGTCGACGCGGTCCTGGTCGAGCACGACATGCCGGGCACCAACGGCGCCGAATTCGTCTGGCGGCTGCGCCGCCTCGGCGACGAGCGGGCGCGGCGGCTGCCGGTGGTGATGGTCGGCAACGACGCCCTCGCCGCCCACGTCCGCGACGCGGTCGATTCCGGCGTCAACGAATATCTGCCGAAACCGTACTCCCGGCGCGACTTTTATGCCCGCATCCGCCGCGCGGTCCTCGCGCCCAAGCCGTTCGTCGTCACGCCCGGCTACGTCGGCCCCGACCGGCGCATCGTCGATCAGGGCCCGCCGCGCGGGTCCGAGCGGCGCGTCGGGCTTCCGATGTCGGTTCAGCTTTACGCGCTCGCCGGATCGGAGCCGAAGTGGATCAAGGCCGCGAAGCTGGGGACGGACGGCGGCGACAAAACCGCGAGTCCGGCGGAGTCGCCCGCGGAAGCCAAACCGCCCGGCGCCTTGCCGCACGCGTCCGCGACCGGGAACCCGGCGCCGTTTTCCGCCGCGCCGTCTTCAGTCCTCGCCGAATCGGACTTTTCCGGAGGCGGCGCGGGAGAACGCCTTGCGGCCCGGCGCGCGCGCCGCGAGACTCACAAGAAACCGTAAGGATCGACGTCCACCTGCACGCGCACGCCGCGCGGCAGTCGCACCCGCGCGAGCCAATCGCGCACGATATTCTGCACCGCGACCGCGCGCGGGGCCTTCAGCAGGAACCGCCGCCGGTGCCGACCGCGCAGAACGGCAAGCGGCGCCGGCGCCGGCCCGAGCACGCGAAGGCCTTCGCCGCCGGGGGCGACGCGGGCGAGCGCGCGCGCCGCCCGCTCGACCTCGGCTTCCTTTTTTCCCGATACGATCAGGGCGACCAGGCGCCCGAACGGCGGCATGGCCGCTTCGCGCCGGGCCTCGGTCTCGGCGGCGATAAAGCGGTCGCGCGCCAGGTCCGCGAGCGCGGCCATCACCGGATGCTCGGGCATGTAGGTCTGGAGAACCACCTTCCCCGGTCGTTCGCCCCGTCCGGCCCGTCCGGCGACTTGATAAAGAAGCTGGTAGGTCCGCTCGGCGGCGCGTAAATCCCCGCCGGCCAATCCTAAGTCCGCGTCCACCGCGCCGACCAGGGTCAGCTTGGGAAAATGGTGACCCTTGGCGAGGATTTGGGTTCCGATCAGCACGTCCACTTCGCCCGCCTCGACCCTTCGGATCAGCGCGTGCGCGGCCTGGGCCCCGGCCAGGACGTCGCTGGTGGCGAGCGCGATCCGGGCCTTGGGGAACGCCGCGCGGGTTTCCTCCTCCAGCCGCTCGACGCCGGGACCGCACGCGGCGAATTTTCCTTCCGCCTGGCACGCGGGGCAGCGCTCCGGCAACGGGACGGCGAGGCCGCAATGGTGGCAGCGAAGCCGCGCGCTCGCGCGCCCCGATAGGGGCGCATCATTTAATGCGCGCGGGGATTCGCCCGCGCGGCCCTTGTGCTCCACCAACCACGCGCTGCAATCGGGGCAGCGGAAGCGGTGCCCGCAGCCCCGGCAGAGGGTGAGCGGCGCGTAGCCGCGCCGGTTCAAGAACAACATCGCCTGTTCGCCGTTGGCGAACGTTGCCGCGAGCGCCTGCGCGAGCGGTTCCGAAATCCAGCGCCCGGCCGGGAGCTTTTCCCGGCGCATGTCGACGCGGACGACCTCGGGCAGCCGGGCGCCGCCGTGCCGGTCGGGAAGGTGAGCCGCGCCGTAGCGTCCGGCGGCGACGTTGGCGACGGTTTCCAAGGACGGCGTCGCCGACGCCAGCACGACCGGGATGTTTCCCAGGCGCGCGCGCACCACCGCCATGTCGCGGGCGTTGTAGATGACGCCGTCCTCCTGCTTGTAGGAGGAGTCGTGTTCCTCGTCGACCACCACCAGGCCGAGGTCGGGAAACGGCAGGAAGAGCGCCGAGCGCGCGCCGCACACCACCCGCGCCGCGCCTTCCGCCACCGCGCGCCAGGTCGCGCGCCGCGCCGCGTCGGAAACGCCCGAGTGCCAGAGCGCGGGCTCCGCCCCGAAGCGGGCGCGGAAACGGTTGAGCCACTGCGCGCCAAGCGCGATTTCGGGCAGCAGCACCAGCGCCTGCCGTCCCGACTCCAGCGCGGCGGCGACCGCCTGGAAATAAACCTCGGTTTTCCCCGAGCCGGGAACGCCGTCGAGCAGCGTGACGGAAAATCCCGCGCGGGTTTTCGCCGCAAGGTCGTCGGCAGCCCTTTGCTGGTCGGACGAAAGCGAAGGTCCGGCGCGCTTCCAGTCGGGCGGAACGAACGCCTTCGCTGGCATCGGCACCGCCGTCAGCGCGCCCGCCTCCGCGAGCGCCTTGACCACGCCCGCGCCGACGCCCGCGTCGCGCGCGAGTTCGGCAAGAATGCGCGGCGGGCCGTCGGCCGCGTCCAAGACCCGTTGGCGCGCGACGGTTAACTTGAGTGTGGTTGTCGGTGCCGGATTGCGGACGTAGCCGAGAACGGGTTTTTCGGGCGCGAGCGCCTTCGGCACGCTCGCCGCCATCTTGAGCACCGCGCCGGGCGGCGACAGGGTGTAGTCGGCGACCCAATCGACGAAGCGGCGGGATACCTCCGGCAGCGGCGGCGCGGGCAGGACGGCGCCGGCGGTTTTCAGGCGGGCCTCGGCGACCTCGCCCGAGCCCGGCCCCCAGACCACGCCCGCGAGCCGGCGGCCGCCGAGCGGCACGGTCACGAAGTCACCCGCCTTGAGAATCGCCCCTTCCGGCACCCGGTAGTCGTAGGCCCCGGAAAGCGGAAGGGGTAGTAGGACGGAGACGGTTTCCCCCCCTATATATTGCGTTTTGATGGAACCGGCCGAGTCCATGGGCTACACTCTATCGCATCTTGGCCAATCTGGGGCGAACACGGGGGAAAGGCACATGAGCACCAGCAAGACCCGGAGCGAGGCCGACGCCGCGCCCGCCGCCGACGTGAACGCCGACGACGTCAACGCCGATCAGGTCGCCCGCTACCTCGCCCGCCACCCCGATTTCTTCGAGGC
>VGZQ01000038.1 GCA_016872535.1 Rhodospirillales bacterium
GCGGCGTCTCCAGGTACCACTTCCCCATGTACCTCAAGGAAATCGAGTTCCGTTTCAACCACCGGGGCGACAACACCTTCAGGCTCTTCCTGAAGGCCTTTTTTGGTTACGTTTCGCCCTAATTACCAAACGGTTTGATCTGATTCGGAACGATTCTCAACGACAGGCAAATTATCGAAAATCCCGGTTATCGCGGAGTGGCGGGGCTTTCCCGTCGCCGGACGTGAATCGGCGGGCTATCCGGTTCTTTATAGGCGGGATGGAAGAATACAGTGCTAAAGTCAGCGTCGGGTGGAGCGCCAAGAAAAGGGTCTGCCGATGAACGACAACGCATCGCGTCGCGATCTTCCGGCCTCGCCGCAGCAGGCCCCTTACGCGGTTCGGGTCGAGGCGGGCCGGCAATACGCGTGGTGCAGTTGCGGCCTGAGCGCAACGCAGCCCTGGTGCGACGGCTCCCATCGCGACACCGGGTTCGAGCCGATCATATTCGTTGCCGAGTTAAGCGGGGTCTTTTATATGTGCGGGTGCAAGCGTTCCGATAACAAGCCATATTGTTTCGGAAACTGCACCGGCTATGCGCGACGATCCGATTCGTATTCGTTTTCTTGAGCATATCCCGTATGGTTTGGGGCCGACGGGATAAAACCGTCGCTCCGCGACACGAAAGTCCGGGAGAAACTCTTGGGTATTTCCGCCAATAAACTCAGCGCGCTTCTCGAGGAGAAAGCGGTTCTCATGGCCGACGGGGGCATGGGAACAACCTTGTTTCAGCTCGGGTTGCACAGCGGCGCCCCGGGCGAACTTTGGAATCTTGACCACCCGGAACGCATCGAGGGAGTGCACCGCGGTTTCGTCGACGCGGGTTCGGATATCATCCTGACCAATTCCTTCGGCGGCACCCGGTTCCGCTGCCGCCACCATAACTCCGAGGATCGGGTGCGCGACATCAACGTCAGCGCCGCCCGCATCGCGCGCAAGGTCGCCGACGCGGCCGAGCGCCCCGTGGTGGTCGGCGGATCGATGGGGCCGACCGGGGAAATGATCGCTCCCTATGGCGAACGCACGCCCGAGGAAATCGAAAGCGGGTTCGTCGAGCAGGCGATCGCGCTCAAGGAAGGCGGCGTCGATGTGGCGTGGATCGAAACGATTTTTTTCGAAGACGAGCTGGCCGCCGCCGTGCGCGCGGCCGAACGCGCCGGCTTGCCCTATGTGCTGACCATGACGTTCGATACCGGCGGACGGACGATGATGGGTCTCCGGCCGGAGGACGCCATCAAGCTGCCGGTCACGCACGGCTGGAGCCCGGTCGCTTTCGGCGCCAATTGCGGCGTCGGGCCGGCGCAGTTGATCGATTCGGTCCTCGGTCTGGTGAAAGGGTCAAAGCCGGGCGACGTGGTCGTCGCCAAAGGCAATTGCGGCCTGCCCAAAATCGGCAACGACATGAAAATCCGCTATGACGGCACGCCGGAGGTCATGGCCGATTACGCCGCTCTTGCCTATCGGGCCGGCGCCCGGATCATCGGCGGCTGTTGCGGTACGACCCAGGAACACTTGAAAGCCATGCGGGCGGTGCTGACCGGCGGGCCCCGCGGGCCTTCGCCCTCCTACGCCGAGATCGAACAAAAACTGGGTCCGGTCAAAATCACGACGCAACGGCCCGCGCCCGCCTGACCGGTCTCTAGAGAAGCTCGCGCAAATCCTGGTGCCGCCGGGAAACGTACGTTGTAACCGCCGACTCCGCCTGATCGGGGTCGCGGCGGGCGACTCCTTCGACGATTCCCTTGGTCATTTCCTCGTGCGCCCGCGCGATTTCATGCCAGGTCCCGACCCGTTGGGAGATCAGAAACCACAACCGAAGGTGAAGGTTGAATATCTTCAGCATCGTTTCGGCCAAATAGGCGTTCCGCGCGACGCGCGCGAGCGTTTCGTGGAATTGGCGGGCATGGATGACGTAAGCGTCGATATCGTCATCCTCGGTCGCCTGCACCAGGCTGAGTTGAATTTTGCGGAGGTCCTCGATGTCCTTCTCGTTGGCGCGAACGGCGGACAATCGCGCGGCATAGCCGTCGACAACCTGACGGAATTCGTAAATCTGCTGGATATTGGCGGGGCTGATTTCGGCGACGAACATCCCGCGATTGATGTGGTGCGTCACCAGTCCTTCGGCGGCCAGGCGTTGCAAGGCCTCGCGGATCGGCGTGCGGCCGATACCGAGATCGGCCGATAGGTTTTTTTCGATCAACGGAGCGCCCGGCACGAGTTCGAGCCGCGTCAGTTTTTGGACCAAAAGCTGGTAAGCCTTTTCGGTCAGCGACCGGGAGTCGGCGACCGCCGCGGCGGCGGTCGATTCGGATCGAGGATGGGTCATCGCGCGCCTCGGGTCATCCCGTCCCCGTCCGGGACCGGGCCGCCGTCGCGCCACGGTCCTCGCGAACCGCGCCGAACCGATCGGCGATGTCGTCCCTATTCATGTGCCGTCCGATAAACACCATGTGACGTGCCGGGCGCGGACCGGATTTGCGGATCTCGATCTCGCCCATCGCGTATTGGATCAGGCTGGGTTGACCGTCGAGACTCATGAAGCCCTTCGCGCGCCACACGCTTTCGGGAAGATTGCGGAAAAAAGATTCGATCGCGTCCCGCCCGGCATCGCCTTCGGCGTCGAGCACGAAGGATTCGGACGGCGGATGGCGATGGTCGTGGTCAGGATCGTGATCGCGACCGAGCTTGTCTCCCCGCGCACGCATGAAATCCCGGGCGGACAGGCTCGAGGGACCGTTCAATAGGGCGTCGACATCGACATCGCAGCGTTCGGCGAAATGGATTTCGGCGCGCGGGTTGATCCGGGCAACGGCCGCCCGCGCGGATTCGAGCACGTCGGCCGATGCCAGATCGATTTTGTTGAGCACGACCCAATCGGCATATTCGACCTGGGCCCGATAGAATTCGCCCAAGATGCCCGCAAGCTTCGCGTATTTGGGCGAATCGACGACGGTGACGACGGGGCCGATGTCGTAACGCCCGCGCGACGACGGATCGACGAAGGTTTCGAGCAGCGCCTCGGGTTGGGCAACCCCGGTGGCCTCGACGACGATGCGTTGGGCACCGGCCCGGTCGGCGAGTTCCTCGACCGCGCCCAGCATCGAACTTTTGAGCGTGCAGCAGAGGCAACCCGACGTCAGTTCGATCATGTCGACATGGCTGCCCTCGAGTATGGCGCCGTCGATGCCCACGTCTCCGAATTCGTTGACGATAATGGCCGTCTTCTCCGTCTGTTTCGGCCGATCGAGCAAGCGGCGCGCGAGGGTTGTCTTGCCCGAGCCGAGAAAGCCGAACAGCAGATTCAAGCGGACGGTCATGATCCCGCCGCCGTTGCTTTCCCCTCGGGCGCGGCCTTGGCGTGGGCCTTCTTTTCCGCATCGAACGTTGTCCCCGAAAAACTCATGCCCTCGACAAAGATTTCCTGAAACTGCGGATGGGTGGCGAGCGCCACGTGCTCGATCCGGCGCGCCAGTTCGAGCGAACGCCGACGCTCCGCTTCCGACAGCAGCGCCATTTGCGCGCCCATCAGGGCGGCGTTGCCGACATATGTGATTCTCTCCAGGGGCAATTCCGGCAGCAGGCGGATTTTCACCGCGCTCTCGATGCTGATGTAATTTCCGAATCCTCCGCACAGCATGAGTTCGGCCAAGTCCGCGTTCGGCACCTTCATGACCTGCTGGAGCATGGCGACCCCGGAAAAGATCGCGCTTTTGGCCAGTTGCAGTTGGCGAATGTCGCCCTGGGTCAGCACAATGGGCTCGTTGCGACCGGAACGGTCCTTGTGCACCAGGACGAACTCGCAGCCGCCGGGCGTATCGACGAAACGCTCGCGCAGGGCCTTCGGCAGCAACTCGCGCCGCTCGCGGCGGATGCGCCCGGACGCGTCGATGATCCGCGCGTCGATGAACACGGCACAGGCGTCGATCAGGCCCGAGCCGCAAATGCCGACCGGCGGCGCGCCGCCGATGGTTTCGCATTCCAGGTCGTCGTTGAGACGGACTCTTTCGATGGCGCCGACCGCGCCGCGCATGCCGTTGCGGATCTGCGCTCCCTCGAATGCCGGTCCGGCGGGCGCCGAGCAGGCGATCAGGCGGTGCTTCGACCCCATGACCACTTCGCCGTTGGTGCCGATATCGACCAACGCGCGAATCTGTTCGCTTTCGTAAATCCGAGTCGCCAGCACGCAGGCCATGGTGTCGGCGCCGACGAACCCCGCGACGAGCGGAAGCAGGCACACCTGGGCGTTCGGGGCGCCTTTCAAGGGCACATCCTTGGACGGGAGCACGATCAAATCGCGCACCGCCGGCGCATAGGGCGCGAGCCCGAGATGGGTCACGTCAATGCCGAGGAAGATGTGGTGCATGCAGGTGTTGCCGACGACCACGATCTTATAGACGTGATTGGCCGAGATGCCGGCCTTGGCGCAGGCCTCGTCGATGAAACCGTTGATCGCGTTGAGAACCTTGGCCCGCAGGGTCTGCAACTTCTTGGAATCGAACTGGGCGAAGGCGATGCGCGACATCAAATCGCCGCCATAGACGGACTGGGGATTGACGCTGCCGACTTCGGCAAGCTGCTCGCCGGTCTTGAGGTCCATCAACGTGCCGACGATGCTGGTGGTGCCGATGTCGAACGCCATGCCGTAGAGGTGCGCCGACGTGTCGCCCGGTTCGGCGTCGATGACACGTCCGGCAAACGTCGTGACCGTCATGACTCCTCTGTTGGACCTGATCAGGGACGGGATTTTCCGCGTGACGTCGATCGGAACGCGGCGGTCGGTGTCGGCCGGCAGGACCGCCAGGACTTCTTCGAGATCGGATGTCTGAAGATTTTCGTCGGACGGCGGATTGGCGCGCACCACGCGCTTGACCACGCCCGAATCGATCGTCAAGCGGCCGTCTTCGGTGACCGTCTTTCCGCCCGCGAGGATTTTGTGCCCCGCTTCCTCGCGCGGGGGCATGGGTTGCGCGGTGCAGTCGGCGATCAGCTTGACCTGGCAGGCAAGCCGGAAATGCTCGCGCACTTCCTCGTCGCCGAGCTGAACGCGGTCCTGGATCGTCGGCGGCGACAGCTCGCCCTTCAACACCTTGACGCGGCAGGTGCGGCACCGGCCGCGGGCGCCGCAGGTGGCCTCGATCCCGATCCCGGCGGCGTGGGCCGCGTCGAGCAGGGTCGCGCCCCGCGCCGCTTCGACGGCGCGCGTTTGGCCGCGATCGTCGACGAAAGTGACGGTAACGCTTCCCGCATTCATGCCGAACAGCCTTTCCTGTTTCCGCTTACGCCGCCTTCAGCGCGCGGGCGTACTTGAGGTATTGGACCGAGTATTCGTCCTTGCCGGTCAGCGCGCGCGAGGCGAAATAGAACGCGTTGATGTCCGCCGGAAGATTCATGATCGGATCGATCATCACCGCGTCGCATCCGGCCAGCACCGACAGCTCCAGAAATACTTGGTTGAGAAGCTTCCGATTGGGCAGGCCGAACGACACGTTGCTGTGCCCGCCGAAGAGGTGAACGTTGGGGTAGCGCCGGCGCAATTCGCGCACGGCGTCGAGATAATGAGAACCGTACTCGGGGCCGGCGCCGACCGGAAACACCAGCGGATCGAGAAACCGATCCTCCATCGGAATGCCGCCGGCGTCCATCATGTCCATGCATCGCGCGAGATTTTCGATCCGCTGCTCGGCGTCCTGCGGCATGCCGGCTTCGCCGCTCGCGTTGACAAACAGCAACGCCTTGCGGTCCTTGGCCATGCCGACCAATTCCTGGCGGCCGGGTTCGAGGTTGAACGAATTGATCGCCGGACGGCTTTTAGAGCTATCGTGGACTTCCAGTCCGGCGTAAATGGTCTTCGAATCCGACGAATCGATCGCGACGACGGCGTTGGTGACCGATTGCGCGGTCTTGACCAGCCAGCGTATCCATTCGTAGCGCTCTTCGGGATAGACCGACATTTCATCGACGCAAAGATCGATGATGTGGGCGCCGTGTTTTTCCTGATTCTTGATCGCCCACGAAATGTAGTTCATGTCCTTCTTGCGAAGCGCGTGGGCGATGTGCGGGATCATGAACCCTTTCCGCTGCTCCGGATCCTTGGGCATGACCTCCGTGCAATCGAGGATGCTCTTGTTGCCGGACAGGTCGGTGTACCCGATTCCGGTTTTTCCGCCGTCGTGAATCACGCGCGGGTTGTTCGCCTTGATTTTGCGCGTGGCGTTGAAGTTTTCCCCGATGACGATCACGCCGTTGCCGCCGACTTTCATACCGCTATCTCCGTTTCATGATGTTGTTTTCACCCGCAAACGCCCGACTTTCCCCCACCGAACCGCTAATAAGCCGGAACAAACCCGAAAATGCCCGTACGCGACATCTTGGGCAGCATCACGCAACTGGGCAGCAGCGTGACCGGAAGCGCGATTCCCTCGAATGCCGCGAAAATCCGTTCCTGCTCCTCGAGCGACCACGTGATCGACCGCCCGGATATCCGATAATCGTAGCCGGGGCCCAAACGACAGGTGACGCGATATCCTTCCGCCTGCGCCCATTCGCGGAGAACTCCGCCGAACTGCTTGGTCATGTTTTCGATGCCGAGCCACCCCGCCGTTTCGAGGAACAGGGCCTCGAGCGGCTCGAAACGCTCCATATGGGCGATGACCTCGCGGTCGAGGGCCGACCCCATGGTTGCGATCGCGACCACGATCTCGCGGGCTTTGTCCAAAAAATGCGCGAATGCCTCGCTGCGGAAGACGAGGCCGCCGTCGAGAATCAGGCCGTCGTCGTCGAGCACGCGAACGGCGAGCCGGCGGTAATGGATCTCGGGCGCGAACAGGGATTGGGCCCGCTGGCCGATGGCTTCGGCGGCGGCGCGGATGACCGGCCGAACCCGCGCGCGATCCTTGTAGCCGTGCACCCGTAGAATCTGATCGGGACGGATAATGACCTCCGCCGGCTTGAAGACACCGTAGCGAGCCGTGGGCGGATCGATCGCGCGGTTGGTCTCGACACGAGGGGTTTGCATTTCGATTAATATTTTCGATCCCGGGCGTTGTTTTACGGCGATGTTTTCTTGAGCGCTTGGTCGCGGATCACCATGAATCTGGATTCGATCTCCTGGACGACCCTGGTCAACACCTCGGCCGCCGTCCCGGGGCCGTCGACAGGATCGCTTTTATTCCATTGCTCCAAATAAGCGTCGGTTCCGTCGAGGTTTCGACGCATCGCCGCTTCATCGATCAAGGCCTGAAATTTTTTGCTCAGCTGCTGTTTCTTGATTCCATTTTCGTCCCGTGCCTCGACCACGGCCGGGATTTCTTGCCACCGCAAAATTTGGTAAGTCGCCATTGTCCGTTTATCTTCTTCGGATATCGCGCGCGCGCAATATACTTAAAATATATTATCGATTCAATCGAAGAAAACAGTTCCGTCTATTTCAAGAAAACCGATGGTATAAAAGCCCCCGGCACCGGACAGTTCGTGGCCGCCGTCGCGATCCGCGACGAATGCGGCCGGCATGCCGAGCCGGAGCCTATCCCGATTATTTGGAACCGGCTGATTTCGAAGGGCCTTTCCGGCGCCGCGCGAAACGCCACATTTCCGCCATCGACTTGGCGATAATTCGCTTCGGAGCCGTTGAAAAAGGATTACGCCTCATGATTTCCACGATCCGAACGACCCGACCGCCGTTCGATTCCGCCCGCGCCGCTCTGGTCGCTTTCTCCATTCTCGCGGTCGCGGCCGTCGCAACGTCGGCCGAGGCGAACGAAAAAACCGCGGCCGGCGACTACGAAATCGTCAAGGCGACCGCCGACAAGGTGTGGCGGCTCAACCGGCGCACCGGCGAAATCGCCGTCTGCGGCATGGAAGGCACCCGGTTGGTCTGCGCCGTCGCCCAGGAAACGACCGGCGGCAGGCCGCTGAGCGCGGAGGAATTGGAAACCCGGCGCAAGCTCGCGGCCGAGGCGGAACAACGCCGGCGCGAGGACGAGATGAAAAAGGACCTCGCCTTCATGGATCGGATGATCGCGCTGTTCCGCGAATTCGTGAAGGCGGCGATGGAACGCGAAACGGCGTCGACCGCGCCTAAATAGAATTCAATGCTGTCCCGCCATCGGGCAGGCGCCGCACGGCATTCCGGAACCGCAAGCCGGCGCCTCGGCCGCACGCGAACTTCCGGCGACGCTAGGGGCCATGATGCCCTTGGCGATTTTCCTGTCGCCGCATTCGGGGCACGCCATCGCTTTCCGGGAAAGCTTGGCGTCGCAATCGGCGCCGGAATCGAACCACTCGTCGAAGGAGTGGCCCTTTGGGCATTGCAGGCGGTAGCGGATCATCGGGATTCTCCGGCTTGGCTATCGGGCGGAAATATAACCGTTTTTTCCGCTTTCGCCAGCCCGGTCGACCCTCGCAAGACCCGGCGGCCCGATAGTGGAACCCGCGAGCGGAATTTTACGCCGTCACCATCCGGCCAAACCGAGAAAAAATCCCAAAATCCAAAGCGCGAACGACACCGCGAACGCGATCCTGGCCGCGCGCAGGTAGCATTCCCGAAGCGCGCCCATGAGAATACGCTGGGCGTGCGCCTCGGGCAGGCCGTGGTTCTTGTCGAGCATGATCCAAAGCTCGGTCGTCCGGTAGGGCTGCCTCGGCGCGTTGACGGCCTTGTAGAGCAGGATCGCCGCCATCAGGGCGGTTCCGGCGGCGCCGAGCTTGGCGGCGATCGCGGGCAACGCGACGGCGCCGATCATCGCAGTAAAGATGGCGAGAGCCCCGAAGCCGCAGGCGCGAAGAACGGAAACGGCGGCGAGTTGTTCGATGCGGTCCATCGCAGGGTGCGGAAGCGCGCCGGGCGGGGCCCCGTGACGTCGCCCGTGTTGTTTTCGCGGCGATTATAATAGGTCCGCCGGGCTTACGAAGGGCCTCGCGCGGACGTGATCGACAGGAAGGCGGTCAATTTCGCCCGGCCGGGAATTATCCGAACAACGGCAAGACCTTGCCCAGCGCCGGCAGCGACAGGAACACCGCGCCCCCCAGCCATATCAGCATCGCGGTCCGGCCGCCGGGTTCGCCGCCCAGCAGGCGTTCATAGAGGGCGGCGGGCACGCCGCCGATCAGGAGCGTCGCGGTCGAAACCAGGATCGAGGCGAAGTAGAACACGAATTCCGGCAGGTTGAGAAAGCTGGCGATGCCGGGAAAAAGGCTGGTGATCCACACCGGCGCGAGCAGAAACACGATCCCGAGCCACGGCGAGGCGAGCCCGTTGAAGAGCGAGATCGCCAGCACCAAAAGAAAAATGCTGTTGGGGTGCATGGACTCGCCCTCAGCCCCCTTCCCCGCCCAGGCCGCCGAGGGACGGCGCCAGTCCCAAGCGGAACATGATCACGTAGAACGTGAGCCGCGCCAGCGCCAGCCAGAACATGCCGGCGAGCGGAAGATATTTCTCGGGCACATAGGTCGGGGTGACGAAGCGCACCACCACGATCACCGGATTGGTCAACAGCCGGAACCAGCGCAGGATGTAGTTGGGCGAATCGGGCCGCAGGATGGCGGCGAGCAGAAACCGGCCGAACAGGGTATACATCAGCACGGCCAGCGCGTAGTTGGGCAGATGGAAGTACCAATAGCTCCACCACACGTCGCCGCCGGTCATCGCCGCCGTCCCGTTTTCGCTTCCGTTCTTGGCTCGCGCCGGACCTTAGCCGTTTCCCGGCGCGCCCGAAAGGAAAAGGGCGCGGGGTTGCCCCCGCGCCCTTCGCCCTTGGCCCGTCGCCGGGCCGATGCGCGTTACTCGTGGACTTCCGCCGCCTTGGTCCAGGCGATCGCGCCCTTGGGCCGGCGGATCGAATCGACGAACGCCTGCATTTCGTCCGACGGCGCCTTGGTGTAGTAGCTCAAGATCCAGGTCAGCGCGAATCCGACCGGCAGGCCGAAGATAGCCGCCGAGATGTTCTGGATGCCGAACCAGAGCTTGGCGCCCCACATGGCTTCGAACGCCTCCGGGAAGTACCGGGTCATGATCAGGTAGTAGAGGCAGATCACGAAACCCGCCATCATGCCGATGATGGCGGCGGTGGTGGTCGTCCGCTTCCACCAGATGCCCATGACCACCGGCACGAACAGGCCGGCGGCCGCGAGCGAGAACGCCCAGGCGACCATCTGGATGATGCCCGACGGCCGGGTCGAGGCGACCGCCGCGCCACAGATCGCGACGATGACCAGCAGCGCGCGGGCGACGACCAGACGCTTGGTGGTGCTCGCCGTCCTGTCGATCATCTTGTAGTAGATGTCGTGGCTGAGGGCGTTGGCGATGGCGAGCAAGAGGCCGTCGGCGGTCGAAAGCGCCGCAGCGAGGCCACCCGCCGCCACCAGCCCCGAGATCACGTAGGGCAGGCCGGCGATTTCCGGCGTCGACAGGACGATGATGTCCTGATGGATCCTCAGCTCCGCCAATTGCAGGATGCCGTCCTTGTTGGCGTCGTTGATGGTCAACATGCCGCCAACCTGGGACCAGTTCTGGACCCACGCCGGCAACTGCGCGATCGGCTGGCCGATCACGTTCGAGTAGACCTCAAGCTTGGCAAAGGCGGCATAGGCCGGCGCCGTGAAGTACAAGAGGAAGATGAAGAAAATCGACCAGCCGACCGATTGGCGGGCCTCGCGCACGCTGGGCGTGGTGAAGTAGCGCATCAGGATGTGCGGCAGCGACGCGGTGCCGACCATCAGGCAGAGGATCAGCGCGAAGTAGTTGACGAAGCGATCCCAGCTGAACTGGCCCTTGGCGTCGGCGAAGGCGGCGACGTGCCCCTTGACGATGCCGAGCTTGGATTCGAGCGCGGCGATGTCCTGCAGCGCCTGGCCGTAGGTCAACTCGGGGATCGGGATGCCGTACTTCTTGGTCGACAGCCACACGATCGGCGTCAGGTAGGCGATGATCAGGATGATGTACTGCGCGACCTGCGTCCAGGTGACGGCGCGCATGCCGCCGAGCATGGAGCAGACCAGGATGCCGACCAGGCCGACAAACACCGCGATCTCGAACGAGATGCCGAGGAAGCGCGACGCGATGATGCCGATGCCGAAGGTCTGCGCGACGATGTAGGTGAAGGAAGCCGAGAACAGCACGATCACGCCGCAGACGCGGGCCAGGTTGCCCTCGTAGCGGACGCCGAGGAAGTCGGGCACCGTGAACTGGCCGAACTTGCGCAGGTACGGCGCGAACAGGCTCGCCACCAGCACGTAGCCGCCGGTCCAGCCGAGCACGTAGGCGAGGCCGTCGTAGCCCTGGAGGTAGAGCCCGCCGGCCATGGAGATGAAGGAGGCCGCGCTCATCCAGTCGGCGCCGGTCGCCATGCCGTTATAGAAGGCGGGCACGCGCCGCCCGGCGACGTAGTATTCCGACAACTGGGCGGTGCGCGAGAGCCAGCCGATCAGGGCGTAAACGCCGATCGTCAGGAACACGAAAGCGTAGCCGATGACCTTGTTCGGCACGCCCAACTGCTCGAGGATCGCGAGCAGAATGGTGAAGCCGAGGAAGCCGCCAGTGTAATAACCGTAAATCTTGCCGAGATTGTCGATAAACGTAGAGCCTTCGGTTTTCGTAGCCATGGGTGCGGTCTCCGTTGAATCTTCAATCTTCGGCGACGCCGTACTTTTCGTCGATCTTGTTCTGGGCGGATGCGTTCCAGAAACAGAGCACGACGAAAGCGATCAGCGATCCTTGCGCGGCCATGTAGAAGCCGAGCGGGAAGCCGAGAATGACGATGTTGTTGAGCTGCAACGCGAACATGTGAACGACGAAGCTGAAGAAGACCCACAACGCCATGATGATGAACATCAGGCGCTGGGTTTCGCTCCAGTAGGCATCCATTTTGTCCTTCGACATTTCGCTCATGTTGGCACGTTCCCTTTCCTGAAATCCCCTCCGCGCGGCCGTCCCTTGCGAGACAAGCCGCCTTCGGTTGTGCGGCTTTCGAACCTTAATCGACGGACCGGACGATCGTTTCCGCCGCACCGGCCGAAACGGCCCGCGCAGCTGCACGCTGGAATCCGGTGGCGAATCCTGTGGGTAACCCCCGAAGCTTCCCTTGCCAATTCTTGATTCTTGTAAACGCTAGTGGAGAAGTTGATACCATGACCCCGAAGTCCCCGACAACAGCCGATTTCCGTTTATGACGATACCCTCATTAATAAATGTTCTTAATGACGGGTGGCTAAAATTAAAGGGTGTATGGCGGCCGCCGCCGATCGCGACCCGCGAATCCTTGCGCGAGTTTGTGGCGACCCGCGCTGCGTTCGTCGCGCAAAAATCGGCCATCGACTATTGCCGGGGAAAAACCGGACTTTTCAGCCGGATTTTGTTCGAAGAGAAAGAATTCCAAGACGCCCTCGCCGTCTGCCGCTGGGAATCGTTCGCCGCCACCCTGGCCGACCTGCTGCTCATGACCGAAGGTTATTTGCGATCCGAAACCCGCGCTTTCGCCGATGAAACGGTCTGTCGACGGGCCGGAGAGACGCTCGGCCGTTTTTACCCCGAAATTCTCGCCTCCTATCCCGTTCCCGCGCACCGCGCGACCCAAGGCTGGGCGGACGTGGAATCCGCGTTCACGATCCGCTTCGCGGCGGCCATGGCCGCCCCGCCCCGGCCGGCGCGCGACATCGCCGATCATTCCGCGCGCCGGATGTTCGAGACGCTTCCGATCCACGCCGACATGCGCCAACTCGACGAGGAAATCGTCCACGGCGCGGTGCGTTTCCGCCTCATCGCCGCGCATCAGGAACTGATGCGGCGGGCACGGATCGCCGAACTGATCAAATCCCTGGCCGCTCCATGAGCACCCCGTCGCCGCCAACCCTCGCGCGCGATCCCAAATTGGTTCGCCTCGACAGCTTCCTCTACCGCCATCGGGTCGCCGAGGTGATGCGCGGGCCCGTCGTCACGGTCGCGCCCGATACCTCGCTCGCCGAGGCGAGCCGCGCCATGATCCGCGAGCGCATCGGTTCGCTTGTCGTCGCCGATGCCGAGGGCCGCGCGGTCGGCATCGCGACCGAACGGGATTTTCTCCGTGCCTTGGCCGAGATGGGATCGAACGCGGCCGACGCGCCGATTTCGCGCATCATGTCGGGGCCGGTCGAAACCATCATCGAGGACGCGGCATTGTTCGTGGCGATGGGGCGCATGCCGCGCCTCGGCATCAACCATCTGGTCGTGGTCGACGGCCGCGGCCTTCCGGTCGGCGTGATCTCGGCCTCGACCCTGATGCGTCTGCGCTCCGCCGAAACCTTGATCGTCGGCGACGAAGTGGCGGCGGCCGACGGCGCGGCCGCGCTCGCCGCCGTGTGGCGGCGAATGCCCGCGCTCGTCGTCGCGTTGCGGGCGGAAAGGGTCGAGGGTCTGGGCGCGACGGCGGTGATCAGCTCGATCGTGCGCGAGATGACCGCGCGCGCCGCCGAGCTCGCGGAGCAATCCATGGCCGACGCCGGCTGGGGTGCTCCGCCGGCGCGCTGGTGCGTGCTGGTCCTGGGCTCGGGCGGGCGCGGCGAATCGGCGCTGATCCCGGACCAGGACAACGCCATCGTTCACGCCGGCAGCGAATCCGACGACGCGTGGTTCGCCGAGGCCGGCCGGCGCATTGCCGAAACCCTGGATCAGGCGGGAATCCCGTTGTGCAAGGGCGGCGTGATGGCGAAGAACGCCGCCTGGCGCCGCTCGCTCGCCGACTGGGAGCAGGAAGTCGAGCGCTGGATCCGCAAGAAGGAAGGCAAGGAGTTGCTCAACGTCGACATCTTTTTCGATTGCGCGCCGGTCCACGGCGACCGGACGCTGGCCGCGGAGCTTCGCCGCCACGCGATCGCCGCCGCCGGCCGCTCGCCGCTTTTCCTCCGCCTGCTCGCGGCCGAACTGGAAAACCGGGGCTCCGCGCTCGGGCTGTTCGGTTTCCTGCGCACCCAGCAAGGCCGTTTCGACATCAAGCTCGGCGGCTTCCTGCCGATCGTGACCGCGGCGCGCGTCATGGCGCTAAAGCACGGCGTCGACGCGCTCGGCACCGGCGAGCGCCTCGCGGAGCTCGCCCAGCGCAACGCCGTCAACGCCGACGACGCCGCGAACCTCGTCCGCGCCTACGGCTTCCTGATCCAGCAGCTGCTCGTCCAGCAGACCGCCGACATCGCCGCCGGCCTCAAGCCCTCGACCCGGGTCGATCCCCGGCACCTGCATCCGGCCCTGAAACCGGCGCTCAAAAGCGCGCTCAGACTCGCCGATCTCGCCGCCGAAATCGTGCGCGGCGCCCTGAGCCGCGGCTGAGCCCGCGCGCGGTCGATCGGGAGATCGTCAGACGACGGCGCGCGCCGCCGGCGCCGACGCCTCGACCGGCACCGTGAAGGTGAACGTCGCGCCTTCGCCCGGCCGACTCTCGACCCAAATGCGCCCCCCCAAGTGCTCGACGATGCGCTGGCAGATCGTGAGCCCGAGCCCGGAGCCGGGCGGTTTCGCGGTCAACGAATTGCCGACCTGGTGGAATTTCTCGAAAATCACCCGCTGGTGTTCGAGGGGAATGCCCGGCCCGTTGTCCCTGACGCTGACCGCGATTTCGCCGTCGCGGAACGCGACACCGACCTCGACCCGTCCCCGCCCCGGTTCGCTGAACTTGACCGCGTTCGAGAGCAGGTTGACGGCGACTTGCATGAGCTGATCGCGGTCCGAGCGCACCAACGGCACCCGTTCGGGCATCGCGACCGCGACCGAAACGTCGCGATCGCGGAACAACTGGCCGGTCGCCGCGACCGCGTCGTTGACGATCTCCCGGACATCGACGTCGCCGATCTGCCAGTCGAACTGGCCCGCCTCGATCTTGGCGAGATCGAGCACCTGGTTGATCAGCCGGGTCAGGCGCTCGCTCTCCTTAATGACGATGCCGAGATACCGCTGCCGCTCCGCCGTCTCCAGGTCGGGATTGTCGAACAGTATCTCGGAAAACGAGCGAATCGAGGTCAACGGCGTGCGCAGCTCGTGCGTCACGGTCGTCAGGAACTCGTCCTTGAGGCGATCGAGTTCTTGCAGCCGTTCGTAGGCCGCGCGCAGCTCGGCGGTCGCCGCCTCGAGTTCGCGCGATTTGACTTCCAGCTCGCGGCTGTACTCGATTACCTGGGACGCCTCGTCGAGGATCTCCATCACCTCGTCGATGCCGACGCCCTCGCCCTTGACCGCGGTCGCGATCATGACCCGCGCCGAGGCCCCGCCGATGGCGCCCGCCAGCAGCCGTTCGGTGAAGGTAACCAGGCCGGCGTCGGCGATCCGCGCCTTGCCGAGATCGAGGCCGCGGGCGCGCGCGTAGACGGCAAAGTTCTGTTCGGCGCGGTCGCGCCCGACGAAGCGCGCGGCAAGATCCTGCAAATCCCGCACCGCGACGCCGAAGCCGCGCCAGCGGGGCTCCGCGACCGGCGCGCCGGTTTGGCGAAAAACCTCGACGAAACGGGTGGCCTGGATGCGCTCGATCGCGCTTTGCCGCGTCAACAGGGAAACGCCGACGTAAAGCCCGACGTTGGCGAGCATGCTCCAGAACAGCGAATGGGACAGATGGTCGAAGCCGGCGAGCCCGAACAGCGCGTACGGCTTGAGCAGGGCGAGGCCGAACGGGCCGTCGCTCAGGAACGACATCGGCAGCCAGCCCGATTGCGCGAAGGAGGGCAGCAGCAGCGTGTAGACCCAAACCGCGAAGCCGGCGGCGAGACCGGCGAGCGCGCCGGGGCGCGTCGCCCGCTTCCAGTAGATTCCGCCGACGATCGCCGGCGCGAACTGGGCAACCGCCGCGAACGACAGCAGCCCGATGCTGACCAGCGCGTAGGTTCCGCCGATGAAGTGGAAGTACAGATAGCCCATCAGCAGCACGAGCAGAATGCTGCCGCGGCGAATGGCGATCAGCAGGCCGGTCAGGTCGCCGCGCTCGGTCAGGCGCAACCAGCCGATCCGGAGCAGGATCGGCATGACCAGGTCGTTGCTGACCATGGTCGACAGCGCGATCGTCTCGACGATCACCATGGCGGTCGCCGCCGACAGCCCGCCGATGAAGGCGAACAGGGCGAGTGCGCCCTGGCCCTCCGCCATCGGCAGGGTCAACACGAAGGTGTCGCCATCCACCGTCCCAGGCGGGAAATAGAGAAGCCCCCCGAACGCGATCGGTAGCACGAAGATATTGATGAGCAGGAGATAAAGCGGAAACAGCCAGACCGCCTTGTCGAGATGGCGCTCGTCGACGTTCTCGACGACGGTGACCTGGAACTGGCGGGGCAGAAACAGGATCGCGGCCATGGAGAGAACCGTCAGCGTCACCCAGCCGCCGTAGCCGCCGGCGCCGACGCCGGTCAGCCGCTCGGCGAGCTCGGGCCGCTCGGCGACGCGCGCGAAGATGTCGCCGAAGCCGTTGAAGATGCCGTAAGTGACGAACACGCCGACCGCCAGGAACGCGATCAGCTTGATGATCGATTCGAACGCGACCGCCGCGACCATGCCTTCGTGCTTCTCGGTGGCGTCGATGTGGCGCGTGCCGTAGAGAATCGAGAACGCGGCCATGACCAGGGCGACATAGAGGGCGGTGTCCTCGAAAACCGAGGCGCTGCCGAGCTGCGAGGGCATGACGATCCGGGGGTATTGCAGCAGGACGTTGAAACTGGTCGAGACGCCCTTGAGCTGGAGCGCGATATAGGGCGTGATCACGATCATCGCGATCACCGTGACCAGCCCGCCCAAAAGCTGGCTCTTGCCGTAGCGGGTGGCGACGAAGTCGGCGATCGACGTGATACGGTTGTTTTTGCTGATGCGCAGAATCTTGCGCAGCAGATGCCACCAGAGGATCGCGACCAGGGTCGGGCCGAGGTAAATCGGAAGAAAGTCGATCCCGCTCGCGGCGGCGCGGCCGACGCTGCCGTAGAACGTCCAGGCGGTGCAATAGACGGCGATCGACAGCGCGTAGATATAAGGGCTCGCGACCAAGCTGCGCCGCTCCAACGCGCGTTTGTCGCCCCAGTAGGCGACGGCGAACAGGACGCAGAGGTAGCCGAACCCCGCCGCGACGATCATCCACGGCTGAAGCATGGCGGTCATTTCATCCCTCGCGCGGCGGCGATTCTGTTTGTTGCCCGCCTATCGGCGGGACCGCCTCGCCGCCGGCGCCCTCGTCCTTGACCGTCCCGCTCAGGACCGCGAGCAGCGCGATCAGGACCGCCCAGACGGCGAACAGGTAGGCGTACAGAAGCGGCAGGCCGAACACGAAGGAGTCGAGCGCAAAGATGGCGAGGAACGGCGGGCTGACGGCGACCGCGCCGAACAGGAACAGCGCGATCGTCCGCTCGTTCCGCCATTCCGGGGATCGGATCATGCCGGCCTCCCGCTAGGTTCCGGTCGCGCCCGCCAGCCGGGCCTGGCGGGCGCGCAATTCGATCGCCATGCGCGACGCCCGTTCGGCGTCGGCGAGCGTGCGGATGCCGCGCCGTTCGAGCGCGTCGAACATCGCCACCAGCGCGGCGGCCGTGACCACGGCGTCGCCCAACGCGGTGTGCCGGTCGCGCACCTCGATCCCGAAGCGCCGGGCCAGGCCGTCGAGCGTGTGATCGTCGGTGTGCTCGTAAAGCGTCGCCGACAGCAGCATGGTGTCGAGGACCGGGTTGTCGAAGCGGACCCCGCACGATTTTTCCTGCGCCTTGAGAAAGCTCAGGTCGAACGCGATGTTGTGCGCGACCAGCACGGCCTCCCCGACGAATGTCTTAAATTGCGGCAGGACGACGGCGATCGGCGGCCGATCGCGGACCATGTCGTCGGAAATGCGGTGAATCAGAGTGGACGCCCCGGGGATCGGCCGGCCGGGATTGACGAGGCGATCGAAAGTTTCGCCGGTCAAAATTCGGCCGTTGACGATGCGCACCCCCGCGATCGACACGATCATGTCGTCGCGCGGGCTGAGCCCCGTGGTCTCGGTGTCGAACGCCACGAAGGTGATCGAGCGCAACGGGCGGCGGCCGAGCTCGGGCGCGGTTTCCGCCCGGCGCAGGAGGTCGAAGTCGTAAAACTCGGGCCTGGACGGCAGGATCTCGGCGCGCCGCTCGACGCCGGGCCGCGCCGCCTTGGGCAGCGGCACGCGCAGCCGGGCGTGGCCGGCCCGGTCGGGCTGACTCCAAAGGTCGCTGTGGTGGCGCTCGAGAACGTCGCGCAAGGACAGTCCGCTCAAATCGCCGTCGAGCGGCGCTTCGGTCCACGTCGACAGCAGAGCCGAAGGCAAGGGTTCGCCCGGCCAGACGATATCGACATAGCAACCCCGTTCCCCGGGCCGCGCCTCGATATCGACCCCGGCGGCTCCGGTGTGCCGCCGAATCCGTCCGATCAGGTGCGCGAGCGCGGCCATCAGGGCGTAGGAATCGCCGTGCAGCCATTGGGGCAGGCCGGTCATCGTCACCCGAAGGCCTTCGCGGTCGCGCACCCGGCGGATGACGCAATTGAACAAGTCGAGCGAGTGCAGATCGCCCATCACCGACGTGTCGCCGACCAACACCCGATGGTCCTGGGCGAGCGCGGAGAGGCTTTCGCTCAGCCGGGCGCTCTCGATGACGATGATCGATTCGAAGGCGCGGCGCTGATCGGCCGGCATTCCGGGGTGGGCGGCGAGCGTCTCCGCGGCCGCGCGCAGGTTCGTGATCGGCCTACGCACCCCTTCGATCGCCGCGCGCAACAAGGTGTCGCGTTTGCCCAGGGCGGCTATCCGCTGGGTCGCATCGGCGAGCGTCAGCACGTATCCCGCCACCACGTTCCGATCGTCGACGATCAGGCTCATCCGTCCCTGCAGCAACGCGCGCGCGTCCGCGGTCGCGCACACGAACGCACCGGTGCTTCCCGGCGCGCCGGGCCGGCCGCGGTCGGGCTGCTCCGTCAGCCACTCCAGCATGTGCAGCACCGGCTCGCGCGTGATGAAGCCGAACAGCGATCGCCCGAGGCCGAATTCCGCCGCGCCGCCCAGGATGCGCACGGCCATGTGATTGTAGAGCAGGATTTCGTGGTTGAGGTTGCAGACGATCACGCCTTCGCTCAAGTCCCTGAGCAGCGCCTCGAGCCGGCCTTTTTGCTCCTCGGCCCGCGCGGTTGCCGTCGCGACCGCGTCGTCGACCACGCTCCGCGCGCGCGCGAACTGGTTCTCAAGGTCCACGATCGCGTGGGGAAGGTCGCCGAGAAAGGGATAGGCGACGGGGTCGATCCGGCTGGCGCCCTTGGCGTCGGCGACGAGGCGGACCTCGCCGGCGAGGCGCGCGAGCGGAGCGGCGAGCCACCGGCTCAGCACGGCGCCGGCGACAACGAGAATCACGGCCGCGGCGATCACCTGCAGCGACCCGCGCAACGCCGCCGCGTCGCCGGGCACGGCCGCCGCCGCCGTCAGCAGCGCGCCGGCCAGCGCGACTCCGGCGGCCAGCAAAACAACCGCGATCGTCCGACCCGGGCCCATGATGCGCGCGTCCCTTCGCGCCCCCCGCCTATCCGCCGCCGGTCCCGAGAATCGACTTGACGCGCTCGACCAGCTCGCGGGTCGAAAACGGCTTGGTCATGTAATCGTCGGCGCCGAGAGCGAGCGCCTTTTCCCGCTCGACGTCGCGGCTTTTGGCCGTCAGCATCAGGATGCGCACCGAACGCAGCTTGGGGTCGGCGCGGATCGTTTCGCAGACGTGATAACCATCCAGCGCCGGCAACATGACGTCGAGGACGATCAGATCGGGGGTCCGCTCGGCGGCGGCCTTCATCGCCTCCTCGCCGCTGCGCGCAACGCGAACCTCGTAGCCCGCCTGCTTGAGCAGAAAATCGAGCGAAAGCACGATGTTGGGTTCGTCGTCGACGACCAGAACCGAACGCTTCATTGGTGATGTTGTCCTTCCGTCCCGCGCCGGCGGCGGTCTTGCGTTTCGCGTCCCAGTATACACCAGCGGCCGGCCGAAGGCTGCAAAGGATGGCGCGGCGGGGCGCATTGATCTTTCCCGCCCGGAGCCGTACATAGGCCGCGCCCAAAGCCCCCGCCGCCCGCGCCAACCCCGAGGATCGCGATGCCCGCCTATCAGTATTCGTTCGTCATGCGAAACCTCGCCAAGACGTTTCCGGGCGGGCGCGAGATTCTCAAGAACATCACGCTCTCGTTCCTGCCCGACGCCAAGATCGGCGTGGTCGGCGTCAACGGCTCGGGCAAATCCACGTTGCTCAGGATCATGGCCGGGCTCGACAAGGACATCGGCGGCGAAGCCTGGGCGGCGGAAGGCGTGCGGGTCGGCTACCTGGAGCAGGAACCCGGGCTCGATCCCGCCCTCGACGTCCAGGGCAACGTCACGCGCGGCCTGGGCGGGGTCAAGGATATGCTCGATCGCTTCAACGCCATCAGCGCCAAATTCGCCGAACCGATGGACGAGGACGCCATGAACGCGCTGCTCGCCGAACAAGCCGAGCTGCAGGAAAAGATCGACGCCGCCAACGGGTGGGAACTCGACCGCACCATCGAGATTGCCATGGACGCGCTCCGCTGCCCGCCGGCGGGCGCGGACGTGACCACGATTTCGGGCGGCGAGCGGCGCCGGGTCGCGCTCTGCCGCCTGCTCCTGCAAAAGCCCGAAATCCTGCTGCTCGACGAGCCGACCAACCATCTCGACGCCGAATCGGTCGCCTGGCTGGAACGGCATCTCCGCGAATACAAGGGTACCGTCATCGTCGTCACCCACGACCGCTATTTTCTCGACAACGTCACCGGCTGGATTCTGGAACTCGACCGCGGGCGCGGCATTCCCTACCAGGGCAACTATTCCTCCTGGCTCGAGCAGAAGCAGAAGCGCATGACCCAGGAGGAGAGGGAGGAAACCGCGAAGAGCCGCGCGCTGGCGCATGAACTGGAATGGATTCGCTCCAGCCCGCGCGCGCGCCATGCCAAGGCCCAGGCGCGCATCACGGCCTACGAGCAAAAGCTGGCCGAAGCCCAGGCGCGCGAAAGCCGCCCCGACGTCGCCCAGATCGTGATTCCGCCGGGGCCCCGCCTCGGCGACGTGGTGATCGACGCGGAGAATTTGCGCAAGGGCTACGGCGACCGGTTGCTGATCGAAAATCTGTCGTTCCGCCTGCCGGCCGGCGGCGTGGTCGGCGTCATCGGCCCCAACGGCGCGGGCAAGACCACGCTTTTTCGCATGATCACCGGCCAGGAAAAGCCGGACGGCGGCACCATTCGCATCGGCGAGACGGCCAAGCTCGGTTACGTCGACCAGTCGCGCGATTCGCTCGACGCGAAAAAAACCGTTTGGGAGGAAATTTCGGGCGGGCTCGATGAGCTTCAACTTGGCAAGCGGACGATGGCGAGCCGCGCCTATGTCGGCCAGTTCAACTTCCGCGGCGCCGACCAGCAGAAGAAGGTCGGCCAGCTCTCGGGCGGTGAGCGCAATCGGGTCCACCTCGCCAAGATGCTGAAATCGGGCGCCAACGTGCTGCTGCTCGACGAGCCGACCAACGACCTCGACGTCGAGACCTTGAGCGCGCTCGAGGACGGCCTGACCGATTTTCCCGGTTGCGCCGTGATCATCAGCCACGATCGCTGGTTCCTCGATCGGCTCGCGACCCATATCCTCGCCTTCGAGGGCGAGAGTCAGGTGGTCTGGTTCGAAGGGAACTACCAGGATTATGAGGCCGACCGGAAGAAGCGGCTCGGCGCCGAGGCCGACCAGCCGCACCGCATCAAGTACAAGCCCCTCACGCGTTAGCGTGAGAAAACAAAGGCCGCGCGCCGGCGTGGAACAACGACTTGGCGGCAGTCGAAAGCGCGACTTACTTCCGCTCCGCGTCCTGCTTCAAGGCGACGGTTTTTTCGCGCAGGACCTCGATCAGGCCCGATACCTGCCCGCCCTTCTGATTGATGACCGAAGTGAAGTCCGAGCGCATGGTGTTGCTCATGGACGTGCCCTCGACCACCACGTCGACGATCTTGTAGGCCGCCTCCTTGTTGCGCCCGACGCGCCAGTCGACGCGGACCGGTTGGCCGCCGTTCGGGCGGACGATCTCGGAGAAGATGGTCACCGTGTTTTCGTTCTCGGCGATCGAACGGTTGACCTTCAACGCCTCGCCCGCGTATTCGGCGAAGCGGTCGACGTAGGACACGACCATCAGGTCCTCGAACAGGCCGAGGTATTCGGAGCGCTCGGCCTCGGTCGCCGTGCGCCAATGGCGTCCCAGGATCCAGCGACCGATCGCCTCGACCGCGAAGCTGTCGTTGAACATGCGCCGGAAACGATCGATCCGCTCGGGCCGGGCGACCTTCGGGTCGGCGAGCGAATCGACCGCCTGCTTGGCGAGCGACTCGATGAACGCCTTAGCGCCGTTCTCCAGCTCGGCCGAGGCGCGCGCGGGCGCGCCCGAAAGCAGGACCGACAGGGCAAGACCAACGGCGAGAATGCGGCGGACGATCATGGCGGGCATTTCCCGGGCGGCATACCTAATCGTTCTTGGGCTCGATTGCCAGGGGGATCGGCGCCGAGGTTTCGGCGATCAACGCGCCGGGAACCGGCTCGGACGATCCGGAAAGGCCCGGCGCCGGCATGTCGGAGGCCTTCTGGCCGTTGCGGATTTCGTCGGCCCGGCGCTCGCGGTAAAGACTGCGGATCGCGGCGTAGTAGTCGAGCGAAGTACGTTCCAAATCGTCCAGTTCCTTCATGTGCCGGGCGCGGACGTCGATCCCGGTCGCGCCGGCACGGGAATAGGTGATGAACTCCTGGCCGGTGTTGACGGCGTACCAGTTGATCGGGTCGGTGAAGAAGTCGGCGACCAGACCGACCGTGTCACGGGGATTTGATGGCCCGAAGATCGGCAGCACCAGATAGGGCCCCTCCGGCACGCCCCAGACCGCCAGCGTCTGGCCGAAGTCCTCGGCATGGCGGGGAATGCCCATTTCGCTCGCCACGTCCACCGCGCCGCCGAGGCCGACGGTCGAGTTGACGACGAAGCGCGCGAGCGTGTGGCCCGCCCGCTTGCCTTCGCCCTGCAGCACATCGTTGGCCAGCACCACCGGCGAGCGCAGATTGGCGAGGATGTTGCCGATGGCCTCCTGCAGCACTTTCGGCGTGAATTCGCGATAGAGCGCCGCCAGCGGCTTCACGATCGCCGCGTCGATGGCGCGGTTGAGGGCGAACACGAAACGGTTCGCCGGTTCGAACGGGTCGTTGATCCGTTGGTATTCGGCGCGCGCCTCGGGATCGCTCGGCGCCGTCGCGCATCCGGCGAGGGTGGTTCCCGCCACGAGGATAAATATCGCGGCCGCCTGCCGCAGGGCGCGAAGGACGGGTGGGGTCATCTTGCTCGGTTCCTCCTCGGTTCCTCGTCGTAAGCGCGCCGTCGCGCGCGCAAGGTGGTGGGCGCGAAATCCGGGGAACGAACGCGCGCCGCGCCCCATATGTGGCCGACGGATGGTTAAAAATTCGTAACCGGACATCATCTTACGTTTGTGGCCCCCCGGCCGATATTGAGGTCCATCCCGGATAGGCCCCCGTGTGATCGGGTGGTAAAGCAGTTTCGATTTTCCCCCTTGCTTTTTTCGACATGTAATTTAAAGATATCTTTATATATGTATATAAAATCCGGTTCTGGCGCTAGCGCCGCTTCGAAGGAGCTTCCCGGTCTGTTCGCCGCGCCGGAGATGCTGGCCGCGCTGCGCGCCGCGGCCGAGCCGACCCGGCTTAGGCTTCTTGCGCTGCTCGCCGAGGGCGAGCTCGCGGTCGGCGAGATCGCCAAAATCCTCAACCAAAGCCAGCCGCGGATTTCGCGCCACCTCAAGCTTCTCGCCGAGGCGGGTCTGGTCGAGCGCGCGCCCGAAGGCGCTTGGGTTTTTCACCGCCTCGCGCGCGCCGGGCTGGGTGGTCGGCTCACCGCTTGGCTGGCCGCCGGCCTCGACACTAGCGCGGGCGCGCTCGCCGAGGATCGCGCCCGCCTCGCCACGGTACGCAAGGAGCGCGCGCGTGCGGCGGCCGCGTATTTCCGCGCCAACGCCAAAAACTGGGATTCGCTTCGCCGCATGCACGCCGACGACGCGGAAGTCGAGCGCACCTTGGTCCGTCTCCTGGCGGGACCCGACGGCCGCGAGCCTCTCGGCGAACTACTCGACCTCGGTACCGGCACCGGACGGATGCTCGAATTGCTGGGGCCGCTCGCGTCGCGCTGCGAGGGGATCGATCTTTCCCACGACATGCTGACGCTCGCGCGCGCCGCGCTCGATCGCGCCCGTCTTGCCTCGGGCTCGGTCCGCCAGGGCGACCTCTACCGCCTGCCCTACGCCGAGGATGCGTTCGACGTCGCGGTCATCCACCAGGTGCTGCATTTCCTCGACGATCCCCTTCAGGCGGTCGCCGAGGCCGCGCGGATCCTGCGCCCGGGTGGGCGACTCGCCATCGCCGATTTCGCACCACACGCGGTCGAGGAACTGCGCGAACGCCACGCCCATCGTCGGCTCGGATTCGCCGAGGGCGAGGTACTCGGCTGGTGCCGCGAAGCCGGCCTCGACCCGGTCGGTGTCGCCCATATTCCGGGGCGCCCGCTCACAGTCACCATCTGGCTCGCGCGCAAGCCCAAGGCGGGCGAACCCAGGGCCGCGCTCGCGCGCTGGACCGTGCGCGCCCAGCAGACGCCCGCCTGACCCGCCACGAAACCCCGATCGTCCCCATGAAGGCCGACCTACCCGTGTTCCCGACCCGCGCCAGTTCCGCTGTCCGACCCGTGATCCAATCGATCTCGCCGCTCCCGGGCGACGTCCGGGTTTCGTTCGAATTCTTTCCGCCCAAGACCGAGGGGGCCGAAATCGCGCTATGGGAATGCATCCAACGACTGGCGCCGGTGCGACCCTCGTTCGTGTCCGTTACCTACGGCGCCGGCGGCTCGACCCGCGAGCGCACCCATGCGACCGTGCTGCGCATCCGGCGGGAAACCGCGCTCGAGCCCGCTGCGCATCTGACGTGCGTGAACGCCACCCGCGCGGAGGTCGACGCCGTCGCACGGCGTTATTGGGACGAGGGCATCCGTCACATTGTCGCACTGCGCGGCGATCCGCCCGACAGTCCGGGACCGGGACTCGGCAGCCCGCGCCTGCATCCCGCCGGCTACATTTTCGCCTCCGACCTGGTGGCGGGATTGAAACGCATCGCCGATTTCGAGATCAGCGTCGCCGCCTATCCTGAAACCCATCCCCAAGCGCGGAGCGCCGAAGATGATCTCGATAACTTGAAACGCAAGATCGATGCCGGCGCCTGCCGCGCCATGACCCAGTTCTTTTTCGAGCCGGACATATATTTCCGTTTTGTCGATCGCGCGCGCGCGCGCGGCATCGCGGTTCCCATCGTACCCGGCATCCTGCCGGTGACCAACTTCGCCCGTGTGCGCCAGTTCGCCAAGGCGTGCGGCGCGTCGCTGCCCGACTGGCTCGCCAATCTGTTCGAGGGGCTCGACGAAGACGCCGAAACGCGCAAGCTGGTTGCGGCCTCGGTTGCGGCCGAACAATGCCGGCTTCTGTTCGAGGGCGGCGTGCGCGAATTCCACTTCTACACCTTGAACCGCGCCGATCTGGTCTACGCCATCTGCCACGTCCTCGGTGTGCGCCCGCCCAAGGCAACCGCATCCGTTTCGGAGTCCGCCCAATGACCGCCGCCGCTCACGACGCCGCCGCGCGCCCCGATAGGGGCGCATCATTTGGCGCGCGCGGGGATTCGCCCGCGCGCCTGATCAAGCTGCACGAAGCGCTGAAAACCCGCATCCTGATCCTGGACGGGGCCATGGGCACCATGATCCAGAAACACAAGTTGAGCGAAGCCGACTTTCGCGGCGAGCGGTTCAAGGACTGGCCGCGCGATCTCAAGGGCAACAACGATCTGCTCACCCTTACCCGCCCCGACGTGATCCGCGAAATTCACGAAGCGTACCTTGCCGCCGGCGCCGACATCATCGAAACCAACACCTTCAATTCGACCTCCATCAGCCAGGCCGACTACGGCATGGAAGCGCAGGTCGGCGAGCTTAACCGCGAAGGCGCCAAGCTCGCCCGCGCGGCCGCCGACGCCTGGACGGCGAAGACGCCCTCTCAGCCACGCTTCGTCGCCGGCGCCATCGGCCCCACCAACCGCACCGCCTCGATCTCGCCCGACGTGGCCGATCCGGCCAAGCGCAACGTCACCTTCGACCAGCTGCGCGACGCCTATGGCGAGGCAGCCCGCGCCCTGATCGAAGGCGGCGTCGACGTGCTGCTGGTGGAAACTATCTTCGATACCCTGAACGCCAAGGCCGCGCTTTACGCGATCGACGAGATGTTCGAGAAAACCGGCCACGTGGTGCCGGTGATGATTTCCGGCACCATCACCGACCGTTCCGGCCGCACGCTCTCGGGCCAGATGCCGGAGGCGTTCTGGAATTCGGTCAGCCACGCCAAGCCGCTCACCGTCGGGCTCAACTGCGCCCTCGGCGCGCCAGAGATGCGGCCGCACCTGGCCGAACTCGCGCGCGTCGCCGACACGCTGATCTGCGCCTATCCCAATGCCGGGCTGCCCAACGCGTTCGGCCAGTACGACGAAACGCCGGAGCAGACGGCGGGCTTCGTGGTCGAATGGGCGAGGGACGGCCTGGTTAACGTGCTCGGCGGCTGCTGCGGGACCACCCCCGATCACATCCGCGCCATCGCGAATGCGGTGAAGGGATGCCCGCCGCGCAAGGTCCCCGAGATCCCCCGCCGGCTCCGGCTGTCCGGCCTGGAACCCTTCGAGCTCCGCGAATGACCGACACCCCCGCCCCCGACAGTCCCGCCGCCGACACGCCCCCGCCGGGCGCGAGCTTCGTCAACGTCGGCGAGCGCACCAACGTCGCCGGCTCGATCAAGTTCAAGAAACTGATCCTCGAGGGCAACTACGAGGCCGCCCTCGACATCGCCCGCGACCAGGTCGAGAACGGCGCCCAGGTGATCGACGTCAACATGGACGACGCCATGCTCGACGCCGAGAAGGCGATGACCACCTTTCTCAACCTGATCGCCGGCGAGCCGGCGATCGCGAAGGTGCCGATCATGATCGATTCCTCGAAATGGTCGGTGATCGAAGCCGGGCTCAAATGCGTCCAGGGCAAGGCGATCGTCAATTCCATCAGCCTCAAGGAAGGCGACGGGCCGTTTCTCGAGCACGCGCGGAAAGTCCGCCGCTACGGCGCGGCGGTGGTGGTGATGGCCTTCGACGAGAAGGGCCAGGCGGAATCCGCCGAGCGCCGGTTCGAAATCTGCCGGCGCGCTTACGCGCTGCTGACCGAAAAGGTCGGCTTTCCGCCCGAGGATATCGTGTTCGACCCCAACGTATTCGCGGTCGCCACCGGTATCGAGGAGCACAACGACTATGCGCGGGCCTTCATCGAGGCGACCCGCCTGATCCGCGAAAAATTGCCCTACGCCCACGTTTCGGGCGGCATTTCCAACGTGTCCTTCTCGTTCCGCGGCAACGAGCCGGTGCGCCAGGCGATGCATTCCGTGTTTCTCTACCACGCGATCAGGGCCGGGCTCGACATGGGCATCGTCAACGCCGGCCAGGTCACGCCCTACGAGGACATTCCGCCCGAGCTGCGCGAGCGGGTCGAGGACGTGATCCTCAACCGCCGCCCCGACGCCACCGAGCGCCTGCTCGAAATCGCCGAGCGCTACCGCGCCGGCGGCGCCAAGAAGGAAGTCGATTTGTCCTGGCGCCAAGCCGCGGTCGAGGAGCGTCTCGCCCACGCGCTGGTGCACGGGATCGCCGATTTCATCGAAACCGACGTGGAGGAAGCGCGCAAGACCGCGCCCCGGCCGCTGGCGGTGATCGAGGGCCCATTGATGGAGGGCATGAACCGGGTCGGCGACCTGTTCGGCTCGGGCCGCATGTTCCTGCCCCAGGTGGTGAAAAGCGCGCGGGTGATGAAAAAGGCGGTCGCTTATCTGCTGCCCTACATCGAAGCCGAAAAGACCGGCGGCAGCGCCAAGGGCAAGATCGTGATGGCGACCGTCAAGGGCGACGTGCACGACATCGGCAAGAACATCGTCGGCGTCGTCCTTCAGTGCAACAATTTCGAGACCATCGACCTCGGCGTGATGGCGCCGTGCGCCAAGATTTTGGAAACCGCCACGGAGGTCGGCGCGAGCATGATCGGGCTTTCCGGCCTGATCACGCCCAGTTTGGAGGAAATGTGCTTCGTCGCGAGCGAAATGGAGCGTCAGGGATTCAAACTGCCGCTCCTGATCGGCGGCGCGACCACCAGCAAGGTGCACACCGCGGTCAAGATCGCCCCCAATTATTCGGGCCCGGTGGTCTACGTCGCCGACGCCTCGCGCGCGGTCGGCGTCGCCGGGCAGTTGGCGGGCGACAACCGCGCCGCCTTCGCCGCCGACGTGCGCGCCGATTACGAACGGACGCGCGAACTACACGCGCGCCAGCAGGAAGAAAAAGACCGCCTGCCCATCGACAAGGCCCGCGCCAACCGCGCGGCCATCGACTGGGGCGCCTATGTCCCGCCCAAGCCCCTGAAGCCTGGCCTCACCCGGTTCGACGACTACGACCTGGCCGAACTGGTGACCCGTATCGACTGGGGTCCGTTCTTCGCGGTCTGGGAAATGCGCGGGCGCTTCCCCGATATCCTCGAGGACCCCAAGGTCGGCGAAACCGCGCGTCACACCTACAACGACGCCCGCGCCATGCTGCAGCAGATCGTCGGCGAAAAATGGCTTACGGCACGCGGCGTGGTCGGGTTATGGCCGGCCAATTCGGTCGGCGACGACATCGAGATTTATGCCGACGAAACGCGCCGCCGCGTGCTGGCGACCGTCCACACGCTCCGCCAGCAGATGGCGAGGGCCGAAGGCGGGCGCGCCAACCTGGCACTCGCCGATTTCGTCGCGCCCAAGGAATCCGGTAAGCCCGACTGGTTCGGCGGCTTCGCTGTGACCGCCGGTATCGGCGTCGACGAAGCGGTCAAGCGCTTCGAGGCCGCCCACGACGATTATTCGGCGATCATGGTCAAGGCGCTCGCCGACCGCCTCGCCGAAGCCTTCGCCGAGCGCCTGCACGAGCGGGTGCGCAGGGAGATTTGGGGCTACGCGGCGGGCGAAAACCTCACCAACGCGCAACTGATCGGAGAGGAATACCGGGGCATCCGCCCCGCGCCCGGCTATCCGGCGTGTCCCGACCATACCGAGAAAGGGACGCTCTTCCGGTTGCTCGACGCGGAAGCGAACACGGGCATCCATTTGACCGACGCCTTCGCCATGTGGCCTGCCGCCGCCGTCAGCGGCTATTACATTTCGCATCCCGAGGCGCGCTATTTCGGCGTCGGGCGGATCGGGCGCGACCAGGTGGAAGACTACGCCCGGCGCAAGGGCATGGACCTCGCCATCATGGAACGCTGGCTCGCGCCCAACCTCGGCTACGATCCGAAGAAAGGGTAAAAAGACGAGGGGGCGTGCTTAGCGGAGACTAACTGACCCACCCCTTACGTTCACTTTGCGTTCTTTTCTTGGTATTACCGAAAAGCCAAGAACGCAATACTACTAGTATATATACATCAATATAAACGAGGTAACGCTTTGCCAAGCATACCTCTAGAAAAACGCCAAGAAATAGCTAGGGCGCGATTGCTTCGCGTCATAAGAAACCATGGGATCGCCAACTGGCGTACCCTTGAGCAAAAAATATCCGACGCTGGCCCATCCGTGACGTGCTCCCCGACTTGCCCTCGTTCATGGGCAGAATCCGTTCTGGTTATGCCCCTCTTGGGGGCGGGTTGCAAACTCGAACGGCGTGAGCCCGCCGAGGCTCATGTGCGGCCGGCGGGTGTTG